>NZ_JAXFPY010000078.1:0-2638 GCF_034179385.1 Anaeroplasma sp. | reverse complement strand
GGTTCTTTCGTCTACTTGTGTAAATATAATTTGAAATCTAGCAAAGGATGTTGTACGGAAAAGACCAGTATTTTCTACAACCATATCCTTATATGCAAAATTAATTAAAAATTTATTGTTTTCAATATATTCGCATCTTCTTATATCAAATACTCCATCCATCTTTTGTACTTTATCCATTAATTGCTTAAAGTTGTTCTTTACGTTTAATTGAATTTGTTTTGTTAAAACCTGTCCCATAATATTCCTCCAATTCCGTATTAAATTATATCATGACAGAAACAAAAATAAATTAGAATTCACTCTTTTTGTAATTACTAGGTTTATTTTTTAAAATTTTTCCGTGAAAGCAGGCATACCGTCTCAACATGCGTTCCGAAGTTTTTAAAACTGCTACACCAATAATAGAAAATATGGATATCACTTATAATGAAAATATTTATATTAATAAATTCACTGTGCGCCTTTTAAATAATAAAGCGCGTGGAAGAGTTGCGGATGTTTGTCGGCCTCTTACTACGGGTCATCATTATTGAGAGGTGCATAGGTCCCATAGAGTTTTATTGCATAAGCAAAATACCTATTTCTCATGCTGCGTATACCTACTTACTCAGCCAACACGCGCTGTAAAGACTTTTTGTCCCCAGTTTTATAGAGTTTGGCTTTCTCGTTTATTCATTTTAATACCACATTCCATATATCATCTTTAACGACATATTGAAATTCACTTAATTCATTTGAATTCATTACTTTTAATAAATCTTCAAAATCATCAACTGTTTTAATTTCAGATACATCTTTATAATCAATCCATTCCATTTTTCCTTCATTAGAAGATCGTAATTCCCCTTCAAATTCGTTTGTCTTATATAAGAAGACAACGTATCTACCATATTTAATTGGGAATTGTTTAACACCTACCAAAACTGGATTTTTAATATCTAAGCCTGTTTCTTCTTTCATTTCTCTTATAACAGCATCAACAAATGATTCATCTTTTTCAACATGACCACCAGGTAGTGTATATCCTTGCCAATCCTTTTTTATTCTATTTTGAAGTAATATTTTATTACCATCTTCAACTAAACATAAAACAGTAAGCTCTACTCTTTCTGTCCTATCTTCTGATAGAACTTTAGCCCCCATATCTTTCGCTAAATTATCAAATAATTCATTTACCTCTAAATCAAATTTTTGAATTAATAATTGAAGCTTATCATAGCTCATATCATTAACTCCTTTTTCTATTTTATTAACTGTAGATTTAGAAGTATAACCTAATTCTTTAGCAAATTCTTCTTGGCTCATCCCTTGCTCTAATCTAATTTCTTTAATTTTTTCTCCAAGCTTATTACTCATTTTTTACTCTCAATCACTTTCACATTATTTTTATTAAATAATTCCTTTTCTCTATTCGCTTCTTTATTCAGTACTATTAGTCTTTCCTTTTGATTCATTCCATATTTAATCAACAATGAATTATGGTATTCAAGATTAGAAAGAATTGCTAATTCTATAGTCGAAGCATAATCTCTAATATTTCCTTTTTTATCAGGATTGCTATCTTTCCATTCTTTTGCTCTCATACCAAAAAGTGCAACATTTAGCATATCAGCTTCACTTGCATATATAAAGGATTTTTGAGCATCTGTTAATTCAATTGGGATTAAATATGTTTTGATAGCATCTGTATGAATAAGATAATTAATCTTAGTTAATAATCTTTTACCTTGCCATTCTATTTGTTCACTTTCTTCCATTTTTAATCTTTGAAATTCTTTAATTATATATAATTTAACTTCTGGTGAAATCCAGCTAGCAAATTCTAAAGCAATATCTCTATGAGCAAATGTGCCTCCACCATATTTTCCAGCTTTTGTTTTAATGCCAATAGCATTAGTCTTACTTATCCATTTTGTTGGAGTCATAACAAATGAATTTTTACCAGATTCCATTTTAAACGCATTGAATTCGACGCGGTTAAAATTTTCATTATTCAAGATTTCCCATAGACCAATAAAATCTATTGTGTCTTTCAATCTCATCCAGTTTTGTATAGGATATCTAGGATCATCTTCATTTAAAAATCTTGCAATATCAGTTAATGAGACATAATCATCGTCATTAACACCTGTTACATTAATTATTTTATCTTTAACTATTATATTTTTCATTTTCTTACCCTCTAAGTTTATTATACGTTAGAGTAGATTTAAAGTCAACTTTACCTTTTAAAAAACTACAGGCCATTATTATAACCTATAGTTTCATACCTATTATTTGTGGAGCACTCCTAAAGATAATGTGCATACCGTTTCAAAGGGTTTCGAGTTTTCGCAAAAAAACTCAAAAATGGTTTAAACATTGAAAAAAGAGTGGGCAAAATATCCACTCAATAAAAACATTTTTAATCCTTTAAGCATCCAATAGGAATAACAAATATTCCATCATTCCTCTTATAACCATATTGAGAACCTGTGATAACAATTTTGAGGTTTGGTAATCTTAAAGGATATTTCTTTTCTTTCTCGTTATGAACTTTGATTAATCTTTCAATTTCAAGTAGATGCTTTGCACCATCTTCAACATTTTTTTCTCCTAATTTAAATTCTATTAGTGCATATCTTCCATCATCTAA
>NZ_JAXFPY010000073.1:0-7128 GCF_034179385.1 Anaeroplasma sp. | reverse complement strand
TTTTCTTCTTTTCCATTTATCATAATAGTTCTTTCAAACTTGATTGGATTCATTTTATCCTCTTGTTGAATTATGATATCAGATATTTTAATATCGACATCATTTAATAAAGATACTAATCTTTCTTTATTTTTTTCTATTGCCTTAAAGGCAGCATCATAATTTACATTGCCATTAACCTCAAGCTCATAAATATTAAATATTTCATTGTATAAAGATAATATTACCTCAAGCTCGGGATCTTTAATAGCCTTATAATTAACAAAGGTATTATAGAAATACAATAATGCAGTTAAGCTATTATTAATTGTATTTGCGTATTGTAAGGTTATTTTATCTAACCTCTCGCTTGTAATATGACCTTTATCATCTCTTTCAAATAAAGTATTATATTCTATATCATGAATAGCCTTATATACTAATGTTTCAGAATTGATTTCAAATTTACCAAATAATAATGCATTTTTATTCCCTGTGAAATCCATAATTTCTTGTCTTTCATTTTTATATAGAACGTCAAAGGAATATCCAATTTCATATTTTGGTGTAACAAAGAATAATGTCATAGATATGACATCATCATTATTGAAGCTACAAGACCAAGAGGCTTCACTAGCAATAGGGAATGGTCCGCCACTCAAAACTAACATTTTTACCAAATTTAGTGCACTTAATAGGTTTGTTTTTCCACCACCATTAGGTCCGTACATGGATGCTACTTTTAATAATTTATTATTATTTATATCTATAATATGCTGTGGGTATTCAGATACTCTTTCAATATCCGCTTCCATAGAAAAGGTTATTTCCTTATTAATGGATTTAAAATTCTTAATTGTCATCTCTTTTAACATTATAGTCACCTTGTGAGATTTTTTCTCACAATAATTATATCATAATTTTATAGCGCCCGCAACCAAAAGAATACAATTATGAGATTTTTTCTCGCAAAGAAAAAGGATGGTTTCCCATCCTTAGTCTATACGATACAGCTTTGCCTCATTATTAAATAATATAGCAATCAGTACTCCTGAAGGAATATTCAATGACAATATACTAATGACAGCTAACGTAACTGAATACTTTTTTTACTTATTTATAATTTTTAAAATATCTTCACCATATAATTCAATTTTAGATGGGCCAAAGCCATAAACCTTTTCTAGTTCATTAATATTTTTAGGCTGTAATTCAAGCAAAGAATTAAGCGTTGTATCATTAAATATGATGTATGCACGGCACTTTCTTTCTTTTGCTTTATCCATCCTATACTTTTTTAAATTTGAAGCTAAGGAATCCACATTGATCACATCTAACTTTATAAGTCTAGATTTTATTCCACCTACAGTTCTATTATGTAATTTTGCAATTTCATCCAAGGTTTTACCTTGCTTATATTCCTCTATAAGCTTTTCTTCTTCCTCTTTACTCCATAAATTATTTTTCTTCTCTTTTTCAACTTGAGGCGTCTCTTCTACTCCTTTATCCTCAAACAAAGACATTTGTGTCCCGCCTATATTTCCATTCTTTTTAAAATAAATCGTTGGTAATATAATTGGATAATCTATAGACTCTTCTTTATCAAACCAAGTGACTATAAAGCGAATCTCAGCTCTATCAAAATCATATCCTTGATTCTTTATTTGATTAATGGTTTCATTACATGCTTTTGAAAATCTAACATAAGCCTTTCCAAACATGGTCAATGAATCATTCATCAATTTCATTGGGCCTCCTGCTTTAAAATTAATAATTTCTGCTTTATTGCTTTTAAAATAGTTTAAATGAACATCATGATGTGTTAATTGCATACATAATTCGAAAGGTTCTGGATAACTTGTTTTATCTATATAAGGAACAATTCCTGCCTTTTTTATATATGGATCTAAAACATCATTATTTATGTGTATATAAAGATTGTTCTTTGGTCTTGTAATTCCAACATATATTTTTCTTTTTTGCTCATCCGTTTTAATGATTGTATTCTTAAGCATAATATAAACAGAATCAAATTCTTTACCCTTAGTCTTATGGATTGTAGATACAATTATTTTTTCTTTATTTATATCCAAGAAATCCTCTATTAGAGATTCTTTGGCAAATTCAATAAAATCCGATTTGTATAAGGAATTATTTACCTTTTCAAAGGTATGAATCATAGAATTAACTAATTCTAAGGATTTGCTATCCTTATATTTTTCATTAACCTCTTCACATGCTTTTGCCCAAATATCTGAATTAACTATAGGCGACACAGAATATTTTTCAATCAAATGTATAAAATATCTTATTTCAATTAAATTATATAAACTAAATCCATCATTAGACTGAATAAGTCTTGCAGGAACGCCATTTCTTTGTAATACACCTAGTACTCTTAATGCATCATCGTTCGTTTCCGTTAATACCGCAACAGTTTCCTTTTCTTTTCTATTCTTTATCAAATGCTTTACTAATGGTTGTTCCATATTTTCGGATGTATGCTTAACAATTTCTACATTTCCTAAATCCTTTCTAACAAAAGAAATAGGATGTGTTTTTAATCTTGTTTTTATACCACTTGCAAATGCATTAGAAAGGTCAATAATTCTCTTTACACTTCTATAATTTTCAAGCATTTCATATCTATGAGCGTGATAGTTTATTTCAAAGTCACTTAAAAACTTTGAATTTGAACCACGGAATTCATAAATGTTTTGATCATCGTCGCCAACGGCAATTACACGCATATCCTCATTCTTTTTCATTAATGCCTTGATTAAATTGAATTCCATTTGATCCATATCCTGAGCTTCATCTATAACCAAAACAGTTTTAGTAATCTTGCTATATTCAACCTCGTTATTATTAATCATATCTACAGCAGTTGCTACAACATTTTTCAATTCCTCTTCTGCACCAAATTTGCCTAATAAATCGAAGCAATAGGAATGGAATGTTTTTATTTCAATATAATTTGCTGTAGGTCCAATCAAGCTTATAAGCCTGCTCTTAAATTCTGTTGCTGCAGCACGAGAAAATGTAAGCATTAATAATTGCTCTTTCTTAATATCTTCAAGTAATAATAGCGAAGCTAGCTTATGAACTAAAACCTTTGTTTTACCAGAGCCTGGTCCTGCAATTACTGTAATGTATTGAGATTCATCATCAATAATATTCTTTTGAATTTCAGATAACTCACCAAATAATTTGTTGTATTTGGCAGGAGTAATATTCTTTTGAATTTCACCCTTACGATTACCCTTAAAATATTTTTTAATAAATCCATCATATTCCAAATTAAAGTAATCACTTACAAAGGTTAAGGCCTGTTCATAGTCCTTAACCATCATATTGGCATATTCACCGACAATATGAATTTGTTGGATTTTCATATTATAAAATTCTTGAAGTTGCTTATAATCCGCTTGCTTATATTTTATATTATTCGATGTAATTAGTCTCTTTATTTGTAGTGCATTATATAAAACCAAGAAGCCTCCTTCTAAGGTCATTGCATGGATTCTAGATAAATATAATAATGCGTCCTCGATTTCGGTTTGCTTTGCTTTTTCTGCGTTAGAAAATAAATCCTTTCCAACATAGCCTCTAGTTAATTCTAATACAGAGAAATTAACCATTTCTTCTTCCTTTTCTCCTAATGCTTTGTCGTATAAATGGTTCACTATATATTCCGCTAAAGCAAATCTTTTTTCGGATTTTTTCTTTAATTCCTCCACTTTGAATAATGGTTCAATAGAGTAATTTCTATCCGACGAAGATAAGTTCTTTGCGATATAACCCTTTACCATCCAATAGGAAAAAATGTTTTTAAGCATTTTAACAGTACTCTTTTTAATACCTTCTTTTAATGCTGTATCATTTAATTCCTTTAAATCAAATACCTGTCTTTCATCCTTTATAGTGTCCAGTAGGAAAGATTCTAATTGCTCATATCTATTTAAAATGGCTGATGTTTGTTTTTCTGTTTCCTTCTTTGATATTCTTGCTGACATATCCATAGAATCAGCTAAAACGCCAATTTCACGCATTGAATTAATTAAATGAATAACTCTAGACTTCTCAAGACCTAAGCAATCTGCCAAATAATCCACTCTAGATTCAGCCTCGTCGTTTCCTGCTTTCGAAATACTTTTTGCGGAAATTAAATATGAAATTATTCTGACTGCATCTTGTGTTTCCTGGTCATCAAATTTTTTGCTTCTTTCTATTCTTTCTCTAGCTTCTATTACATTATTCACTATAATACCTGTTGCAAAAACTCTAGGGGAATTCATTCCTCTTTTAATATACCCAGAGGTTTCAAGAGCAGATATTGCTGTTTTTACTCTAGTATCAATGTCATCAATTTCATCATCCCAACCAGCCATTCTAGCTAGTTCGAGGGCAGATACAGATAAGGATGCACGATTCTTCGTCATATTCTTTATTGCCTGCCATACCTGCTGAATCTCGTTCATATTCAATTTGGTTTGATTTAAAAGCATGAAATGCTTGTTTAAATCATCTTCCGCAAATAAAACATAGCATTCCGCTTCAAGGTGCTCATCTCTTCCTGCTCTACCGGCTTCTTGGACATAGTTTTCAAGCGAATCAGAGATTTCATAGTGAATAACTAATCCAACATCTGCCTTATCTACGCCCATACCAAAGGCACTTGTAGCAACTATAATTTTAATCTCATTTGATTTAAATCTATTTTGATTCTCAATTTTTCTTTGAGCATCCATCTTTCCATGATAAGGAATTGCAGGGAAGCCATCCTCAGTAAGCTTTCCTGCTAATTCTTCTGTTAATCTTGTTGAAGAAACATATATAATGGTAGGGCAATCCCTTCCAGTTAAAATATTTCTCATGAATTGGTATTTCTCATCAGCTGATGCCATAGGAAATACCTTATAATGAAGATTCTGTCTTGCTGCAGTTGTTGTAAACAAAGATAAATTTATACCTAAATTTGAATGGAAATATTCACAAATGTCGGATATTACCTTTTGTTTTGCAGTTGCAGTAAAGCATGAAACAGGAATGGAAGATATATTCTTTTTCTCACAAATGTTTTTAATAAAATCTGCAATATATAAATAATCAACTCTAAAGTCCTGGCCCCAGCTTGAAAAACAGTGCGCTTCATCAATAACAAATCTTGCAATGGTTCTGGATAGCAATACCTTTTCTATTGTTTTTGAACGCAAGGATTCAGGTGCAATATATAAAATAGATGCTTTCCCATCATATAATGATTCTATTGCTTTTGAGCGCTCTATTGGTGATAGCATTCCATTTATAGTAACTGCATCTATAAATCCTCGATTTAATAAATTATCCACCTGGTCCTTCATCAAGGATTGAAGCGGGGAAATGACAACAGTTAATGCCTTTTCTACATCCCCTGCAATCAAAGCTGGTAATTGGAAGGTAAGTGACTTCCCACCACCAGTAGGAAAAACCGCAAGCAATGATTTACCATCAATAGCAGCTTTAACAGCATTCTCTTGCAATGGTTCATCATTAAACTTACGGAAATCATCGTAGCCGAATATTTCTTTAAGTCTCAGTTTTGCATTAAATTTTTGGTTACAATATGGACAATTACCACATGATTTTCCTCTTAATTTATGAATAATATCTTCTACTATTGGATATGTCTTATGTACCCAAGGAGGAGTTAGGGAATCTCTATCGTTAACCTGAATAATTGCAAGTGCATAAGCAAGCTCTATAGGATTGGAATTTATAAATAATGGTAAATTTGCATTATCACATATTTTATTCTTAAAATAAGCCCTAATATCTGATTTTAAAAATAGAGACCTATTCCAAGAAACCAGTTCAAAAAAGCCAGCAAATTGATCTTGCTTATATAGCAAAGTTCCATAAATCGTTTTTAATTCTTTTGGTAGCAACGAAAAAGCATTTACCTCCTCATAAAACAAATCCTTGCATTTTTTTGAATCGTTAACAGGATTATTTAATTCCTCTGTTTGAAGCTTATCATCTTTAACTAGCTTATGGTAAGGTCTTTGAGGAAATAATAATGGGGATAGTAAAAGTGTATCCACACATTTATATCCTTTTTTCCATAAATATGGCGAAATATATTTCAAATCATGCTGAAAAATATTATGTCCAATAACTAAGGTGCATTTTTCAGCAAACTTTGTGAATTCTTCTGTGCTTTTGCCATGAAAAATCTTATTATCATCTTTTATAGCACCAATATCTTTTAATTTCTTCCCGTCAAGTGATACTTCTGTATCTACAAATAAAATATGTCCCATACAAACCTCTAAAACCATAAAATTTTCTCAAAATTATGTTTTTTTACATTTTTTATTAATTGAATGTGTCGTCTTGATATAAATTATACCAAAAACTAACATTTAATTAAAGTTAGAGCCTTGTTTTTATAAAAATCAGACATTTTTAATGCGATTTATCTGTTTTTAGAAGTTTGAAAAGGTATAGATTATTATAAGCATCACTTAAACTGGACCACAAAATTTCAAAAAACATATCAAAGATTCTTATTAGCTAAATCTAATAAGAAATTCTTTACCTCTGAATTTTTACATGCTGATAAAAATCATTTATTACCGGTGAATAAATCACCCAGGCTTTTTCCTCCACTTTCCATCGCAAGATATCCTTATATTATTTTTAAATTGCTTAAACATTATAGAAACTTTCTTGCTCTAGCCATACTTTGTTTTCAATCAAATACTCTATAACATCATAATACTTCTTTAATCTAGGTTTTGTTAATAATGTCTTTAATTTATCAACATATTTTTCTTCATCAAATGTTTGTGCATATTTTATATTTGATAATAATGTATTTAAATCCATATTAATCGTATTTATTTCTAAGCCTAAATATTCCATTAAATCATTTAAAATTGTAAATCCACCATAATCAATGTCACCAAAATGATAAAAATTATTACAATTTGATTTGATTTTATTTAAAACTTTCTTTTGACTTCTGGTAGAGAATCCTCCTAAATAAATGATTAATCCATCAGATTTAAAATCATAAAATGTAGTTAAATTTTCTATCGTAGTTACCTTATCAATGTTTTCAAAATCAATGACATCAACATTATCAATAGGAATGCCTATGGATGT
>NZ_JAXFPY010000069.1:0-3200 GCF_034179385.1 Anaeroplasma sp. | reverse complement strand
AAGTTGAAACATCAACTGCATATGATTATCTACCTGCTGCTATGGCTCCAAGTGCTAATAAAGTTAATGCTTCAGATATTGCTTATGATTTTACTACATTTACTAATGTATCATCAATTAATCATGCAGGTTTTGGCGAGCAATGGCAAATGGTAGTTGAAAACATTAATCAAAGTGTCACAATGGCTAAGGTATTTAATGTTACTCAAACAGCTTTAAGTGCTGCAGGTAATGCAGTTAATATTTATATTGAAAACTCTTATGCAGATGAAATGACATATGAATTTAGTGGTACTGGATATAATGGTAAATTTGAATATAAGAATAATAAGTTAATTTTTAACATTAATATCACTACAGATACTACAGTACCACTTGTAGGAACTGTAAAACCAGTTATTAAAATGGAATATGATTTAACAAAAGAAACTAAAGGTATGTTTATTTCTTTAGGTGATGCTTATAAGATTAAATATGTAGTATCTGATGATGCATATGAAATGGCTACAACATATGGACTAACAGCATATGGTCATGAGGGTTCTAGATCTTCATATTTATCAGTATCTAAAGCAAATAACAAGACAACAGGTCATATTTATGAATATACAACATTAGATGGTTCTGATAAGATTTCTGCTTGTGCTGATTTCTATGTTGAAAATGGATATGTATCAGTTGTTGGTAATAAAGCATCTGGTATGGTTGGATTCGATGGTTATGTAAATGAATTATATAAGGCATCAGAAGGTAAACTTTTAGGTTATGAAGTAAGAGAAGAAAAGACTATTGCTAGTGTTAAAGGCACTTATAATACTTTATGGTTCAACCTATGGGATATTGATGGAATTACTAATGTAAAGGTTACTGATAAAACTGATGCCAACGAATCCTCAAGAAGTACAGTTGATGTATATTTAAATAATTCAACCACTTTATTATTACCTACATATAATAAAAAGCTTATTAAAACTAGTAGAAAATATGATATTGAATTACGTTCTAGATTCTACTATACAGAGGTTGATGGCAAACTTGTTGCTAACGAAGTAAAAGTACCAATGATGTTTATTCAAGAAGGAGATAACTTCAATTCATTCACAAAAGATATAAAAGATGATAATAATATTGATGCATCTGTTTCTATGAATCAAACAGATTTAAATAAGGTATTAGCAGATTATGATACATTAATTGATATCTTTATTGCTAATAAAGAAGCAATGTCATCTGAACAAATTATAGCTTATTTAGCTCAATACGAATAAAATGGAAATGATCCTCAGGAAAATAAACTCCTGGGGATTTTCTACTATTAGTTGCAATAATATGATAAAATATTATCAATAGAAACTATTTTGGTTAGGAGGTTTTCAAAGATGAATAATATGCCACCATTTGATCCAAAATTTATTGAGGAAATGAAAAAGCAAAATGATTTTATGATGGAATTTGCTGAAAAACAAAGACAAGCTGATAATAAAGTGTTAAAAAAATTATTTGCTGGAAAATTAAGCAAAGTTTTCTAATTGAAATGAAGGAGAAAATCACTCATCGTCCTGATATGATGGATTTAGCGGTTAATCATTATGACGTGCTAAACTTTTCTCATGAATCAATGGTTTTAGGTAAAGATAATCTTGAATTAGATGTTTGTAAATTTATTACTATGTATCATTTTTTTAATACTTTGACTTTAGATGATGCCAAAAGAGCTTCATATCATGATGATGAAGAATATAAAAACAAATTATCAAATCAAGTTGTTGATGCAATAAAATTAAGAAATGCAGCTTTGATGTATAATGCTAAAGACTCTTTAGAAGCTTATTATCCTTTAACTTATTCATTATTTGCTTTAAATAATTTTCTTATAATAGAATTTGATAGATGCATGAGAGAAAGGAAATATCCTAAAATAAAAAATGCAATATTTAGAAGTCAAATGCAATTTAAAATGTTAAAAAAGATAAAGGCGATTCTTGTATTGGTAGATAATAATCTTATAGAAGAAGCTTTTAATCCATTAAGAAGTCTTTATGAACTATATATGATATATTTGACACTTGATAATTGTGATGCAAAGGTTGTTGAAAGATATCGTAGATATGTAGAATACCAATTTGAATATCAAAAAACCAATACAATTGCAAAAGAAGTTGAAGATAGTTTTAACAATTTAAAGAATAATGGTTCAAAAATAACTAAAATAGATTATTTGAATTTTGGGTGGTTAGATTCTATATTAGAATATAATTATATAAATATTGATGAACGTAAGTATAGAATTGTTGATATTGCTAATTATCTTGATATGAAATATAAAAGCCAAATAGGGTCAATTTTATATAAAAATTTCAGAGAATGTAGCCCATTAAGTCATGGATTTACAGGTTTCTTAGAATTTTATAGTACTAAACAATCATTATGTGAAAGAGTATGTTATATATTGGATTTTCTAGCAACTGATATTTCTAGTAGTTATCAGTTTAAACTAGAGCTAAATAATATAAATGTTTTGGAATATATGCAAGGATTTTATAAACAGCAACTTGAATATGATAAAACAATAAATGAAAACAGTAAGTTAAGAGAATCACTTAACAAAAATTATGTTAATAGAATTAGATAGTGATTTATATCGGCTAGTTACAATCACTAGTTTTTCCTATATATTATAGTTGTCTTAAGACCTAAGACAGAAGGAGAAAATCAAAATGAAATATTACAAAATTATAATTGCCCCTCTAAATAATATGAATTTAAATCAAATCGTTGTAAACGATGAATCTACTCTTGACTATGTGATGGTTGAATCAGATGCTGAGCTACAAGAAAAAATAAATGATTGCTTGTTTAATTACCCTTTGGGTTACGTAGAAAAGAAAACTGCAATTGTAAATGAAGTCAGTCCATACGAATATATCAATTGTATCGATTCAAAATGTCGTGGCAAAATCGTTGCTGATTACATTGATAGATTCTATACAGGTTCTTTATATGGTGAAGAAATCAAAAAAGAACTTGAAGCCAAAGCATTAACATACTTTTCTAAGCTTGGAAACATCTTTGAGTTAAAGGAGGTGAAGTAAAATGAAAAAGCTTCTAGAAGAAATTGAAAGAATAAAAAATGATCCGGATCCGCTTCTTGATAAGAAGTGTATCGGATTATATAATACGATGGTTCTCTTCATTGATGA
>NZ_JAXFPY010000065.1:0-4700 GCF_034179385.1 Anaeroplasma sp. | reverse complement strand
ACTAATGCGGATGTAATAATCGATATAATAATATAATTCTTATTCTCTTCAGTCATATCTACTGTCATTTTAACAAATGCATAGGCTAGAATAGTTAATGCAAAATTACCTATACCTATTGCAGATAAACCAAAGTCTTCTGTATGAATTAAGCTTAATAGCATAAATGCTAAAATTAGTAGCATGGAATACAAAAGGAAATCCTTTTTTAGTTTAGGAAAGAATTCATTTCTTTTTCTTATGACTTGAATTAATAAAACTAAGAATATAAGTGAGTATAATCCTAAAAGAATAAAATAGGTTACAGAAGGAATCTCTAATTGCCTTCCTTGCTGTAGGCTATAATAATAAACAAGTAGGGATACTACTGATTTAAAATTACAGCTAAATAATACAACACAAAGTAAAACTACTGCAAAAACAAATAAGAAAGGAACCTTATATGGCACAAAGATTGTAATTATGGATAATAATGCCATAAATGCTAGGAAATAATAGGATTCAATATATTCCTTCAGGATTCCTTTTACTTTATTGAATTGTTCCATATATCCTCCCTTCTTTAAAAAGAGAATATCGAAGTTGATATTCTCTATCTTAAATTATGCTTCTTTTACTGTATTATCCTTCTCATTCTTCTTTTCTTTTTCTAAAGAAAGATATTTCTTTAAATCCATAGAAAGATTTACGATTGCTGCAGCTACAATACCAAGTAATAAAGGTAATCCTAAGGATACTACAATACTCATACCACCTACAGTTTTTGTTATATTATTTGTGGAATAGAATACCTTCTGATCAGAGGTATGTAACTCCTTTTGAATGAATGTAAAATTATCCGTTAGGCTTGATAGAGTATTATAATAGTTTTCAAGCATTGCATCAAATTCAGAAGTATCCTGAGTTGCACCTAGGTTAATCTTATCCTCTACAATTTGAATTTTATTATTTGTATCTTCTCTTTGAAGTAATAATTCAGCTAAGGAATTATTTAATGCATCTAGTGCAACAGAGGATGCACCAAGATTAATCTGACGGTCAATTTCAGTCTGAATGGCATCAATCTTTTTATTGATTAATTCTAAATCCTTATTTAAATTTGCTAGCGTTGTTTTTAACCTAGGTAATTGCTCATCATATTTATAAACATAGGAATTATTATCTACAATGTCATTTAATCCATTAAGCTGCATTGCACTAATTTCATCACGAGTTTGGATTAATACATCATTTAATCTCACTACCTTATTTTCATTCGTTTTAATGAAACGATTGCCATAGCTTGTTAATAATGTAGAATAGCCGCTATTCACAAGCTCTGCTTGCTTCTGTAATGATTTAACTAAATCCTCATAGGAAACAGAATTCTCTTTAAATTGAACTAGGTATTGTGTATTATCTATTAAATCTACTAATTCATTAATCTTACGAATAGGAGTCTCTATGATTAGCTTAATGAAACTAATAGCTTGCTTCTCATTTTTAAAATAAGAAGCCTTTGCATATAATGTAAATTTATATGGGGCTTTTTCGGAAACAGCATTTTTAACAATTCGAATACCATCATTTGCAACAATGGTTTCAATGTCTAAATCCTTAAAATCAGGATCACTATCCTGAACTATTTTTAAATTTTCAATTGAAATTAAATCAGGATAATAAAACTGAGAACCATCTATATAGGTTGATCCATCAAACGTAGAAATGTTATAAGTCCAATCGGTTTGATATTGGTTTTTTATTCTATTGTATCCCAAAAAGATTGCAAGAAAGCCTATCAACCAAATTGCAGCTGTAATTATTGCAAAGCGAATTAGGCTTTTTCTATTATATCCAATTATTACTTTAAATAATTGACTAATGGTTATTTGATTTTCTCTAGGTTTATATTCTTCATATTGCATAAATCATACCTCTTCTTTCTATCTGAGTATTATTCCTTTGTAATAATACTATAAATTAAATATATTTTAAATAGTTTTATTTTTCTAAATCCTTTAAAACCTTAAATGCTTCTATAATCGTATCGTCCATATCATAATACTTATATAGACCTAGTCTTCCACCAAAGGTTACATTTGAAACCTTTGATGCTTCTTCTTTATATTGATTATAAAGACAATTATTCTTTTCGTTATTTACAGGGTAGTAAGGCTCATCGCCTGGCATCCATGCTTTAGAATATTCTTTAGAAATGATTGTCTTTTCACTCTCTGTATCAAATTCAAAATGCTTATGCTCAATAATACGGGTATATGGAATTTCATATTCCGTATAATTGACTACTGCATTTCCTTGGTAGTTTTTCATATTATATTCTTCCGTTTTAAATTCAACGGTTCTAAACTCTAGCGGACCATATTTAAATCCAAAGAATTCATCGATTGGTCCTGTATATATAATATGCTTTGCAATCGAATTAAAATATTCTTTGTTATCTAAATAATTTGTATTTAGCTTTACTTCAATTCCATCTAACATCTTTTCTATGATCTTAGTATAACCACCAATAGGTATACCTTGGTACTTATCATTGAAATAATTATTATCGAAAGTAAATCTTACTGGTAATCTTTTAATGATGAATGCTGGAAGCTCAGCGCAAGGTCTTCCCCACTGCTTGGCAGTATAGCCTTTAACAAGCTTTTCGTAGATGGTAGGTCCCACCAAATTGATTGCCTGCTCCTCTAGGTTTTTAGGCTCGTCAATATGGAAGTTCTTTTTCTCTTCTTCGATTTTCCTTCTTGCATCCTCTGGGGTAAACACATCCGGCCAAAGTTTAGTGAAGGTATTCATATTAAATGGTAAATTATATAATTCGTTTTTATATCTTACAATTGGAGAATTTATATAGTTATTAAATTCGGCAAATTGCTGAATATAACTCCATACCTCTTTATCGCTTGTATGGAAGATATGAGCACCATATACATGGACATTTATACCATCTATATTCTTTGTATAAATGTTTCCAGCAATATGATCTCTTTTATCTATAACGAGTACCTTTTTATTTTTCTTTTTGAGCTCATAGGCTAGGGTTGCGCCAAACAATCCTGCACCAACAACTAAATAATCATACATACTACATTACCCCCTGGTATATACAGATTCCATCTGCATAATTCATTACTTTTATATCAGAGCCATATACAAACCAGAAAATAAAATAAAGCCAAATGTACTTTAATAGCGATTTAATTTGAACGACATTTTGGAAGAATCTTGGTCCAAAGAAGCTAAACAATAAATTAACTGAAATATATAAATAAACAACAAATGCAAAATCAACTACAGCCCATCTAGTCTTGATCTTATCAAATACCTTCATACTTACCCATCCCATAAAGAAGGATAATATTCCAACACCAACTAAACCAAAATCAACATAAAAGCTAAAGAAGCAAGTAAATACATTACCCATTTCATGCCCATTCGCAGTTACGAAGAAGCTCTTCACGGTATGTGCAGATGCCCCGAGGTCAATACCCAAAGTCTTTAAATCGTTATAAAAACTACCTAAAGTATTCGCCGCAAAGAATGTACTTCTTGCATCACTAGTTTCCACAAAATAGTTTAAATTATATACCTGAGCACCAATGTATTCCGTAATTTGGTCAATTAAGCTTTCAGCAGTTTTTTCTCTACCAAGTAATGGAATTATCGCAAAGAATCCAACGGCTGCAACAATAGTTAAAACAAATAACCAACCCAAGATTTTTCTTGGGAACATTTTTTGTCCGTATCTTTGATGCCAGCAAATCGCAAATGCAATAACTATTGCAATTAAATTTTCAACCAAAGGTCCTCTTGAACCATTTAAGAAGCATGTTGCCATAGATATTCCATAACCAAATAGTAATAAGAATAAATTGGATCTATCCTTAAATACAATTCTTCTTGCGATGAAGAAGGAATATAGATATGCAGCCAAATAATTAATTTGTAAAAATATTTGAATGATAAATGGAATTGTAACTGTCACTTTATCTGGTTCAAATTTGGATAGAACCATGATTTCATTAATGGCTCCAGATAAAGAAAATCCATTTTCTTTTCCCCACGTGTATATCTTTAGGAAGAAAATCATAAAGAATACAAGCATAATTAAATCTAATATAAATAATCTAGTTGTATTTACACTATGTAATCTTGGTTTTATTTTTAGTGAATTCGTAACTAAAACCGATTTTGATAGGCAAATATGCCTTGCAAACCAACAACCAAACATAAAGAATAGGAAACCAATAAAGAATATCATAAATGTTATGAAATTTAAGTCTAGACCCCATGCTTCTTTATTGAGTAATGCAATGACAAACATTGCAATAAAGGGAAGTCCGAATAAAGTGTATGGAGCATACCATTCTTTACCAAGCTTGATAAAGAAAAATACAAATATAAATATTGTTAATACAATTAATAATTCCAGTAGCATGCATCCACACCTCCTTTGTTTCTAAATTTTTGTGCCAGGTTTATACTTTTCACTAATTCCTAGGATATTCTTTTTTACATCCTTTAGGGAATCAAATTTAATTTTTGCTTTCTTTTTATTCTTAAATAAATCCAAATAGGCAGACATACGAATCAAGAATCTAAAAGTTCGATAATACTTTTTAGGATAATGTTTTCGAATCATATCTAATTGATTTCTATAGCCATAATAATTTTTCCAAGTCACAGATTTTAATGCTTGA
>NZ_JAXFPY010000045.1:0-12174 GCF_034179385.1 Anaeroplasma sp. | reverse complement strand
ATTTAATGCCATATGATTTAAGTAGTCAGTTTCCTGAAGAGTATCAGCTTTATTTAAATGCAAAGAAGCTTGGTTTAATAAAAGAATATACAGCAGATGAAATAGAAAAGATTAAAAGTAGTATTTAATATTTTAAAGTAAGAAACACAAGAAAAATAATTTTTGCACTTGCAATCTATAAATTCCTATGTTAGAATACTATAGACTTTCTATGACATTAAGTCAGTCATGGCGGAAGGAGTGTAATGTAGACATGAAGAAGAATATTCATCCAAATTATAAGACAGTTACTGTCACTTGTACTACATGCGGCGCAACATTTGAAACAGGATCTGTATTAGATGAGATCCGTGTTGATACTTGCTCAAATTGTCATCCATTCTTTACTGGTAAGCAGGCATTTACTCAGGCAGATGGTAGAGTTGACAAGTTCAATAAGCGCTACGGTTTAGATAAAAAGTAATAGAGTAATTGGAGTCCTAAGGGCTCCTTTTTTCTTTCGCTTTATGATATAATGAATTGAATTTTAAACGTGAGGTATTCTATGAATTATTATGAGGGTAAAAAAGGCTGGATTGAGGCAATTGTTGGTCCTATGTTTGCAGGAAAGACAGAGGAATTGATCAGAAGATGTAGAAGAATGGATTATGCACATAAGAACTATATGGTATTTAAGCCTGTAATTGATAATCGTTATTCCTACACGGATGTTGTAAGCCACAATAAAAAATCCGTGCATGCCTATGCGATAAGAAATGGAAGTGAATTGAGGAGCCTATTAAAGCCTGAAACACAGGCGATTGTAATTGATGAGGTTCAATTTTTTGATGAAGGCTTTTTTAAGGATATATATGATCTTGCTAATTTGGGATATAGAGTAATATGTGGTGGACTTGATACGGATTTTAGAGGAGAGCCCTTTGGTATTATTGGTTCTATTTTAGCTGTTGCTGAGGATGTAATGAAGATTACAGCAATTTGTGTATGCTGTGGAGGAGAAGCAACAAAGACGCAAAGAATTATTAATGGAAGACCTGCATATTATGATGATCCTATTATTTTAGTTGGAGAAAAGGAATCCTACGAAGCAAGATGCAGATGCTGTCATGAGGTATTATACCGTGATAAAGAATGATGAATATTATATGAGGCTTGCGCTTAAGGAAGCAAAAAAGGCATACGAAATCGATGAGGTACCTATTGGCTGTGTTATTGTATATAAGGATAAGGTTATCGCAAGAGCTCATAACGAAAGAGAAAAAAAGAAATCCTCTTTAGCTCATGCAGAGATTCTAGCAATTTCTAAGGCTTGTAAAAAGCTTGAATCCTGGAGGCTTGAGGATTGTACCTTATATATTACACTTGAGCCATGTGCTATGTGTAGTGGTGCAATAATTCAATCTAGAATTCCTAAGGTCATTTATGGTGCATATGATTATAGGTTTGGTGCACATAAGTCTATTACGAATTTGTTTGATGTAAAATTTAATCATATGGTCGATATAAGAGGCGGTTTAATGGAAGAGGAATGTAAGAATCTAATCACTTCATTCTTTAAGGAACTACGTGAGAAAAAAACTTGCAATTCCTAAAGCATTATGCTAGAATTATAAGCGTCCTTAACCAAGCATTTAAGGTGAACCAGGTCAGGATCGGAAGGTAGCAGCCTTAAACTGGCGATGTTGTGGTTAAGGCACTTTTTTATTTATAAAAAAATCCCGAATTTTTCGGGATTATTTTTTTAAATTTTCTTTGTATATTCTTTAAGCCATTCAACCTCTTCCTTAGTTAGGTAAGGTGAAATCTTATCATATACCATTTGATGGTAATTATTTAACCATTCCTTTTCAATATAGGTTAATTGTGATTTTTGAATTGCATCTAAATCTATTGGACAATAGGTAATTGTTTCAAATTTTAAGAAGGTTCCATATTCATTCGTTGCACCCTCAACACATAGCATTTCATTTTCAATACGGATACCATATTTATCCTTTAAATAGATACCTGGCTCGTTAGTTGTAATCATACCAGGTAGGATTTCTTGGCCACTTGGCTTGCTTGGAATACTCTTCCATCTAAAGTTATTTGGTCCTTCGTGAACAGAAAGTAAATAGCCAACACCATGGCCAGTACCACACTTATAATCTAAATCTAATTGCCAAATTGGACCTCTAGCTAAAATATCTAGATTTAATCCTGTACAGCCCTTTAGGAAAACCGCACTTGCAAGTGCAATATTCGATTTTAATACTGTCGTAAAATGCCTTTTCATTTCGCTAGAAACATTTCCCATAGCGAAGGTTCTTGTGATATCTGTTGTACCCTCTAAATAGTGTCCACCAGAATCTACAAGCAAAAAACCATTCCCTGTAATTTTTGAATTCGTTTCAGGAGTAGCAGAATAATGCATCATAGCGGCATGCTCCTTAAATCCACAAATCGTATTGAAGGATAAATCGACTAAGCCTTTATCTAATCTTCTTAATTCCTCAAGGTAATCTGAAACAGAAATTTCACTCATTTCCTGGCCTTCCTTATAACCAGTCTTTAAGTAATACATAAATTTTGTCATTGCAACGCCATCCTTGATGTGCGCTTTTTTTATGTTTTCGATTTCCGTTGGATTTTTAATTGCTTTTAATAAAAGAGATGGATCCTCCTTATTTATAAGCTCATTATTGTTGCATAAGCCTTGATATAATTGGTAATTTACCTTATTGAAATTCATTAAGATCTTTTTACCCTTGATTTGGCTTAATTGATCATAAATGTCAAAATATTCTTTTGTATGGATATCATTTTCGTTTAAATATTTATCGATAGAATAATCGATTTTAGCAGAATCTACATATAAGGTTACACTATCTAAGGTAATGATGGTATAGGCCAAAAATACTGGCGTGTGGGAAACATCATTTGCTCTTAGATTGTATAGCCATGCTTGATCCTCTAAAGAAGATAAAATATGAACATCTGCTCCATATTCCTTCATTTTCTCCCTGATCTTTTCAAGCTTTTCTAAATAAGTCATTCCAGCAAACATCTTATCTAGCTTATAGATTAAAGAATAAGGAAGTTTAGGTCTTTCCGTCCATACTTGACCTAATACATCAATATCAGATACGAATTTTGCATTTGGAAGCTTATTTTTTAAGGATAATACATCTGATGTGGGAAGAACTCTACCATCAAAGGCAATCGTTTGCTTGTCCTTCATAAAATCCACTAAGAAATCCTCTAGAGGTTGATCCTCACCCATCTTCATTAGCTTAACGTTATTTCCTTCAATTTCATTTGCGGCTTGAATGAAGTATCTACCATCCGTCCATAGGTAGGCATTTTCCTGCGTTACAAGTAAAGTACCTGCAGAACCAGTAAATCCAGAAAGGTATTCTCTTCCTTTAAAATAATTGCTTACATATTCACTATTATGGAAATCACCAGTAGGAATAATATAGGCATCCATATTGTATATTTTCATTTGATTTTGAAATTTTTCTAACTGTTCCATTTTTTATCACCCAAAACAATTATACACTAATTTGTTCTTGACAAAAATATGAAAATATTTTTAAATCATTATGCAATAGCATATATTCTATGTGCTATAATGAATTAGGGAGGCGATAGAATGGATTGGGGTTTTACTGGTCTATTAGATGTTCTTATCATTCTTTTTGCTTTAATTAATATATTCCTAGGCTTTAAAAAAGGATTTATGAACAAAATGCTATCCTTTGTGGGATTTTTTTCGATTCTCATTTTTGCATTTTTCTTCTGTACACAGGTAGCCTCATGGTTTCATGGAGGAAAGCTATTCCTCTCTATTGAGAGTGGATTTGCAAACAATATTTCTGAAAGATTAGGTGGGGTCGAAGGAAAATCTTGTGCAGATGTAGTTTCAGCTGCAACAGGAATACCTACTTGGATTACTCAATTTTTCGCTAATGCAATGGGAAATCCTTCTGCAGAAGAGGCTGTGAATACAGTTTCTACAACATTAACTTCATGGATTATGAATGGCATTGCATTTGTAGGAATTGTCATTGTGGGATTGATTTTAATTGGTATATTAAAGCTAATTGCAAAGAATTTAAGGAGCATCACTGCAGTCAAAATTATGGATGGTGTGTTTGGTGTCGTATTATATGTAGGCATTTATTTTGCTATATTAACTGGTTTATTTGCTCTACTTAATTTGATTATGAGCCAAAATTGGGAGTGGCTTTCTGGTGTTACAAATTGGTTTAGAACAGATATGCAGCTTGATACAGATAAATTTAGAATTTCTAAGATTTTATATGAAAATAATTTCTTTGTTAAATTCTTTAGCGCTATCTTTGGCTGGTGGCAATAATTTAGGAATAATAGGTGGAAGACTAATGAATTGGTTTTCCACTTTTATTTTGCATTCCTTTATGCTATAATAAGATAGATTTTTTGAAGAAAGGATATCTTTTAGATATAAGGTGAAAATATGAGAATAAATCCAAAGCTATATGCTGTTGCAGAAGGAAAAACTCCAGTAGAGGTTCAGGAATTTGATGATAGAAAAATTGAAGTATTCCTTATGGATGACCTTGAGGGTGTAAAGGATGAATATGTTCTTGGGAAAGGACAGTTCGCTGTATGGAGCTCTGTTGATGGCACAAATTATAGATTATATATTGAAAATGGCTATTATCAAGAGGTTACTCCATTATATAGTCAGCCTGTAAATAAGGTATGGATTGAATTTTGGGATGTAACAGATGGAATTTCAAAGAAATTTTCTCGCTTCATTATTTATCCATTAATGATCATTGCTGTTGTATTATGTGTTTTATCCTTAGTTTTACAAAATTATATGGGAAATTGGGGTTCTTGGGTTATCATTGGTGTATTAATCCTATTATTTATTATTATGATTGTTTCTAATTCTGTAACAAAGAAGAAGATTGGTGAAGAAAATATTAAGAGTCGTCAGAAGATTGTTGAATTCTTTGGCCAGGATGAATTTAATGCATTAATTGATAAGCAAAAGGCTTATATGGATAGCTATTTTGAAAATCTATACCCACAAGAGGAAGCTACAGAAGACTCTGCAGAAGAGGAAAATGTAGAGGTAGATCTAGAAAAGGATGAAGAAGCCACTCTAGATGAAGTTGTAGAAGAAGAGGCTGAAGAAGTTAAAGAAGAAGCTGTTGAAACTGAAGAAGTTGTTGAAGAAAAGGCTTTAGAAAAGGAAACTGTAGTAGAAGAAGAAAAGGTATCTGCTATAGAAAATGCAAAAGAAGAATAAAATATAGCAGACAAAGGGGTTTATAAGATGAAAGCTATAGATACAAGATGTGTAAATGCACTAAGAGTATTTGGTGCCGAAATGATCACTAAGGCAAAAAGTGGTCATCCTGGTATTGTCTTAGGTGCTGCGCCTATTATTCATACACTATATACAAGACATATTAGGGTAAATGCAGAGGATGAAAAATGGTTTAACCGTGATCGTTTTGTATTATCTGCAGGACATGGCTCTACATTGCTTTATATGATGTTACATTTATCTGGCTTTAAGGTAAGCTTAGATGATTTAAAGAACTTCCGTCAAAAGGGAAGCTTAACACCAGGTCACCCAGAATATGGTCATACCTCTGGTGTAGAAATTACAACAGGTCCTTTAGGACAGGGTGTTGCAACAAGTGTTGGTTTAGCAATTGCTGAAAATTATATTGCTGCAAAATTTAATAAGCCTAATTTAGATATCATGAATCACTATACCTACGTATTATGTGGTGATGGTGATTTACAGGAGGGTGTAGCTTATGAGGCTATGTCCTTAGCAGGACATTTAGGCTTAGGAAAGCTTATTGTTTTATATGATTCTAACGATATCCAGCTTGATGGTGAGGTTTCATTGGCCATGTCCGATGACACAGAAAAGAAATTTGAGGCATTAGGCTGGCAATATTTAAAGGTTTCTGATGGCAATGATGTTGATTTAATTGATGATGCTATTAAAGAGGCTAAGAAGAATATTGGAAAGCCTACCATCATTGAAATTAAGACAACCATTGGATTTGGTGCACCAAATAGTGGCGAATCCTCTATTCATGGTAAGCCAATGAGCAAAGAGGATATTACTGTTCTAAGAAATAATTTAGAATATGATGAGCCTGAGCTTGAATTCCCTGATGATGTAAAAGCATTCTATGCTCAAAATGTTAAGGAAAGAGGATATCAGGCTGATTCCGATTGGAATGAATTATTATCTGTTTATTCACAGGATTATACTAAGGATTATGCAGATTTCTTAAATTTCATGGATGAAACCTTTGAAATTGAAAACATTGATTCTATTCCTACATGGAATCCTGGTACAAAGGAATCTACTCGTAAGGTTATGGGTAAGGTTATCGATTGGTTATCTTCGGAATTACCTAATATTGTTGGTGGTTCTGCTGACCTATGCTCATCCACGATGGTAAAGGGTGCAGACGGAAACTATGGCACTCAAAATCCTTTAGGAAGGAATATTCGCTATGGTGTACGTGAGCATGCGATGGCAGCTATTACCAATGGTATTACACTTCATGGTGGCTTAAGAGGATATTGTAGCGGATTCTTCGTATTCTCTGATTATTTAAAGCCTGCAGTAAGACTTGCTGCATTAATGCATTTACCATCCTTATTTTGCTTCTCACACGATTCCGTTTGTGTAGGAGAGGATGGACCTACACATCAGCCAATTGAGCAATTGACGATGTTCCGTTCCACTCCAAATGTAAATACAGTAAGACCTGCAGATGCAAAGGAAATGACATCCGCATTAATTCAAGCCTTTGGAAAGAATACCTATCCAACTGTAATTACTTCCTCTCGTCAGGCAGTATTAAACCTAGAGGAAACGAGTGCTGAAGAGGCAAAAAAGGGTGCATATATCGTATATACTCCATCTAAGCCTGCTAAGAATGTAATCATTTCCTGTGGTACAGAGCTTGCTGCATGTATTGATGCTGCCAAGGCATTAGAAGAAAAGAAGGTTTATGCAACCGTTGTATCTATGCCATCTCAATTCTTATTCGATCAACAAAGCGAGGAATACAAAGAAACTATTCTACCTAAGAATTTAAGAAAGGTAGCTGTAGAGATGGGTGCAACTATGTCTTGGTATAAATATGCAGACATTGTAAAGGGTATTGATACCTTTGGTGCATCTATGCCAATTGATGAAATCTATGCTACCTATGGATTTAGAGTAGAGGATTTATTTGATTATTTCAAGAGCGTATTAAAGTAATGGAAGCGACTTCGGTCGCTTTTTTATTTATTAGTAAATTTAAAACTCTATTTATTATTACTATTCGTATATATTTGTATTAAGTAGGAATAAAAAAATTAAAATATTTTTATAATAGACATAAATAATGTCAAAAACACATGTAAACTATCTATAGAGGTGGTAAGTTATGTATTTGTGTATCGACATGAAAAGTTTTTTTGCTTCCTGCGAATGTGTTATACGTGGGTTAAACCCTATGAGCATTCCGCTTGCTGTAGTAGATGATAGAAGAGGGGATGGTGCGTTAGTTATGGCTGCAACTCCCGCACTAAAGGCTTATGGTGTTCCATCTAGGTGTAGGCTATATGATATTCCAAAGGATATATTTTTTATTCGTGCAAGGCCTAGAATGAAATATTATATTCATTATGCCAAAAGAATTCATGAGATATTTTTACAATTTGTTAGCGAGGAGGATATATTAGTTTATAGTATTGATGAATCCTTCTTGAAGGTAGATTCTTATATGTCTATTTATGAAACACCTAAGGCATTAGCCTTAAGAATAATGGCAAAAATCAAAGAAGAGCTTGGTCTATATTCCGCTTGTGGTGCTGGAGATAATATGTATTTAGCCAAAATTTCCTTAGATATAATGGCAAAAAAGAATAATGGCTATTATTATCTATCTGAAGAAGGTTTTAGGTCTAAGCTTTGGGATCATAAGCCGATTACAGATTTTTGGATGATTGCAGAAGGTATTAAAAGCCACTTAGCAAGGCTTGGTATTTATACCATGCGAGGCATTGCAAATGCACCACTTTCCTTGCTTAAAAAGGAATTTGGCGTTTTGGGTGAGGAAATGTACCTTCATTCCTTAGGAAAGGAAAATGTAGAGTTAGATATG
The DNA here is from genome assembly GCF_034179385.1 of Anaeroplasma sp. NCBI lineage: Bacteria > Bacillati > Mycoplasmatota > Mollicutes > Anaeroplasmatales > Anaeroplasmataceae > Anaeroplasma > Anaeroplasma sp. The sequence goes on along the minus strand of NZ_JAXFPY010000045.1, from coordinate 4,006 downwards.
GTATTAGAATATGTACCAGAAAATAAGAGTATTTCTAGAAGTCAAATTCTATTTATGGATTATTCTAAGAGCGAGGCATGGATTCCGCTAATGGAAATGATGTATTTAATTACTATAAAGATGTGTGCTATGGATGTTGATGCAAAGGGGGTATCCTTCTTTGTAGGATATAATCATCATGCGAATAAAGATGCCATATCTAAAAATATTACATTTCCTATAAGGCTTAGAAGCTTTATTGAAATCAAAAAAATACTCTATTTGGCCTATATGAAATATGTAGAAGAAGGTCCCATTCGATCTATTGGTATTTCCCTCTTTGGGGTAAAAAGAATAGAGGCAAGGCAATTATCCTTATTTTATAGCGATGATAAAAGATATATTTCCTTGTCTAAGGTTATTCATAGTGTTCATGAGCTTTATGGCAAAAATAGCTTAATTCCTGCGACTGCATTATATGAAAAATCCACCTTAATTTATAGAAATGCTTGTATTGGAGGACATAATGAAGAATAAAAAAGCGTCGAGATATTTAGCCTTTGATGCTCTAAAGGGCTTAAAGGAGGCAATTGTTTCCGTAGACGAATTTACAGCAAAAGAAAAATTTCCATATATCAGTGAAGAGGAAAGAAATGAGATGGATATTCTCATTTATAAATCCTATTTAAGAAAGGAAGCTATTTATATATCCTATTATTATAAAGGAAAAATAAAAGAGATATGTGATGTCGTATGTAAGATAGATGCAATCCATCATAGGTTATTCTTGATGATTCATGGTTCTATTCCCTTTGCATCCATCACTCAGTTAAGACTTAAGGATTCAATCTGAAATCTTTTATTGTTTATAAAATTGAAAAGTGGTATTATAAATAGGAACTATTTAGGAGTTGGTGTAAATTATGTATGATGTTATTGTTGTAGGGGCAGGTCATGCAGGCTGTGAGGCTGCAATGGCAGCCGCTAACATGGGGCTTAAGACCTTACTCGCTACAGGAAATTTGAATATGACAGCATCTATGCCATGTAATCCATCGATTGGTGGCCCTGCAAAGGGTGTAGTTGTTCGTGAAATTGATGCCTTAGGTGGCTATATGGGTAAGAATGCAGATTTATGCCAAATTCAAACAAAGATGCTAAATCGCAGCAAGGGGCCTGCCGTATGGGCTTTAAGATTCCAATGTGATAAATTGCTTTATGCAAGAGAAATGCTAAAGCATTTAAAAACAGTAAATAATCTGGATTTAGTTGAAGCTATTGTAGAGGATGTTTTAGTAGAGGATGGTAGCGTTAAGGGTATTACCCTTGATAATGGGGAAAATATATATTCTAAGGCTGTTATTTTAACTACAGGTACATACCTTGATTCAAGAATTTTAAGAGGACACTGGACAAGCAAAGAAGGCCCAGATGGACAAAAGACATCTAAGGGTATTTCTGATGCATTAAGAAGAATGGGCTTTACCATTCAAAGATTAAAGACAGGTACTCCTGCAAGAATTAAGGCATCTACGATTGATTTTTCTAAGGTAAGTGTAGAAAATGGTGATGAAACCACTTGGCATTTTAGCCATGATAAGGGCTATGAATCCTTAACAGGTGTAAAGGCACCATGCTATTTAGCATATACAAATCAAGAAATACACGATTTAATTCGTGCAAATTTAGATAAATCCGCAATGTATGGTGGAGTAGTTGAAGGTATTGGCCCTAGATATTGTCCATCCATTGAGGATAAAGTAGTAAGATTTTCTGATAAGGAAAGACATCAAATCTTTTATGAACCAGAATCCTTAGAAATTGACCAGGAATACATCCAAGGCTTTTCTACCTCAATGCCAGTTGAGGTACAGGATAAAATGATAAGATTATTACCTGGGTTAAAGGATTGTGAGGTCATAAGATATGCATATGCCATTGAATATGACGCGATTGATCCGCTTGAGCTTTGGCCAAGCCTTGAAACGAAGCTTGTAAAGAATTTATTTACTGCAGGCCAAATTAATGGTACATCTGGCTATGAAGAGGCTGCAGGACAGGGCTTAATGGCTGGCATTAATGCCGGGTTAAAGGTACAAGGGAAAGACCCATTAATTTTAGGTAGAGATGAGGCCTATATTGGTCTTATGATTGATGATTTAGTCACCAAGGGTACAAAGGAGCCATATCGATTATTAACCTCAAGAAGCGAATTTCGTTTATTATTAAGACATGATAATGCGGATTTAAGATTACGTGAAAAGGGTTATCAGGTTGGTTTAATAAGTGATGTGCAGCATGAAAGATTTTTGCGTAAGGTTAGGGCAATAGAGGATACAAAGAAATTCTTTTTATCACATAAGATTAAGCAGCAAATTGCAGATCCAATTTTGGAATCTATAGGTTCTATGATTCTTTCGGAAAGCACAGCCTTAGCATCTATTTTAAAAAGACCTGAAGTTACCTATAAGCATATTTTAGAAATGCTTGATAAGGAAGGTATTGCATTAAATGTCGATTATGATTCCATAGATGAGGTACTTGAGCAAGTAGAGATTAGCTTTAAGTATGATGGATATATTCGTAAGTCCTATGAGATGGCCGAAAGAATGAAAAGCTATGAGGCTATGACGATTCCTTCCGATATAAATTATGATTTAGTAGATAATATTGCCCTTGAGGCAAGGGAGAAGCTAAAGAAGGTAAGACCACTTACTATGGGTCAGGCTTCTCGTATTTCTGGCGTTAACCCGGCAGATATTTCTGTTTTATTTGTTTATGTTGAAAAATTAAGGAGAATGTAGATGAACTTTAAAGAGGAGCTTTTAAAACTAAATATTGAATTGAGCGATGAAGCCTCTTCTAGGTTTGATCTATATTACAAAAGATTAATAGCGGTAAATGAAGTGATGAACCTAACGGCAATAACAGAGGAGCAAGAGGTGTATAACAAGCATTTTTTAGATTCCTTAATGATTGTAAAGGCATTAGACTTAAATAAGGAATTTACCTTATGTGATGTAGGAAGTGGGGCAGGATTCCCATCTATTCCATTATCTATAGTATCGAATAATGCTAAGGTTACCATTATTGATGCACTAAATAAGAGAATAAAATTTTTAAATGATTTAATTTTAGAACTCGGACTAAAGAATGTTATTGCTTTACATGAAAGAGCAGAGGATTATGCCAAAACAAAAAGAGAATTTTTTGATGTTACAACCGCAAGAGCTGTCGCTAGATTAAATATATTATCCGAATTATGTCTACCATTAACTAAGGTAGGTGGCTATTTTATAGCTATGAAGGGCCAAGGGGGCAATGAGGAAATCAAGGAAGCTTTTAAGGGGATTGAAATATTAGGTGGACATGTAGAGAAGGTAATTTCATTAGAATTACCTGATAGCGCGGGCGCGCGAGATATTATAATAATAAAAAAGATAAAGGAAACTCCCAAAAAATACCCAAGAGCTTTTGCAAAGATAAAGGAGAGACCGTTATAATGTACGAATTAGATCAAATTGTAAAAACAAAAAAACCACATGTGTGTGGTTCTAATGAATGGAAAATCGTTCGTCTTGGCGCGGATATTAAGCTAGAATGCCAAGGATGCGGGCGTATAATTATGCTTGCAAGCTATGAATTAGATAAGAGAATAAAAAAATAACAAAGTGCCCTATTCGAGGGCATTTTTTAACATAAAAAAATAAATGAAAATTTTATAAAATTGTTGTTGACAATGAAAAATCGCTATGCTACAATAAAAAGGCACTGCGACATTTCGCAGTTTGATATACATGGTCAGGTAGCGAAGAGGCTAAACGCGGCAGACTGTAAATCTGCTCCTTAGGGTTCGCTGGTTCGAAACCAGCCCTGACCACCATGATTAGGTCTTTGAAAACTATATATGACGAACGAAAACGTGTAGAATAAACGAACAAGCAATTCTTTTATTTAGAAGAAGAATGAGCAAAAAAGATTAAAACAAACAAAAAATAAATTTTTGGAGAGTTTGATCCTGGCTCAG
>NZ_JAXFPY010000124.1:0-8732 GCF_034179385.1 Anaeroplasma sp. | reverse complement strand
GTAGCGTGTGTGATATTCATACTATAGAATATCTATTACGTAGAGGTGTGAACACACCAAAGCGACTTCAAGTTCTTTGAAGCACTTAAAAAAGGAGCCTAAGCTCCTTAAGGGGAAATTTATTTACCCCTTTGTTCTAATGTAGCGATAACTTTATTGATTCTTTCTAAAGTTTTATCCTTGCCCAAAATTTGAATGATATAATAAAGATTTGGACAAACTCCTCTACCAGATAATGCTATTCTTAAGAAGCCTGTAACATCACCAACGTGTCCCTTATAGGCTTCTTTATTCTTCTTCCATACCTTAACATTATCTGCAAATCCATGAGCTAAAGATAACTCCTTCATAGAATTAAACCAAGACTCCTCATCTAAGGATAGATCAATAGAATTTGCATAATCTAAAAGTACACTCTTAATATCCTCTTTAGAGAATTGAGGATTCCACTCAAGATTATTTAAGTCTAGCTTGTTATATTCCTCATCATAGAAGAATCCAATAATAGGATAAATATCAGAATATTTAGCATAATCCTTTCTAGGTTTTTCCTTTTCACGCTCAATATTTAAAATCTTAGTGAAGAATTCCTCATCACGAACAATTTTATTATAGAAATCCAGACTATAGGTCTTTGCCCATTCCTTAACCTCTTCCTTTAAATCAGAAGCCTTACGGTATGCCATTCTTTCTTTTGAAATAGATGCAACCTTCTCTAAATCAAATAATGCACCATCAAGACTCATCTTATCAAAAGATAATTTGAAATCATAGAAATCTTTATCTAGATTTTGATTTCTCCATTCCTCATAATTGGAGTTTGCAATAGTAAGTAAATATTCAATAAATCCATACTTAGGGTAGCCCTGCTCAAGGAAGTAAGAAACTGCAGCCTCTACATCCTTTCTCTTTGAAAGTTTTCTTCTATTTCCATTTTCCACCTTCATAATTACAGGGAAATGTGCATATTTTGGTCTTTCAAAGCCCATTGCATCAAATAATTCTAGATGGATAGGTAAGGATGGTAACCATTCCTCGCCTCTAGTGATATGGGTTGTATGCATAAAATGATCGTCACATAAATGTGCAAAATGATATGTAGGAAGTCCATCTCCCTTTAAAATGACAATATCCTGATCATTTTCTGTAAGCTCTAAATCTCCTCGAATTTCATCATGGAATTTAATCTTATTGTTGTGATCTCCTAAGGATTTAAAACGAATGATATAAGGATCTCCTGCCTTAATTTTAGCAATGGCATCATCTATCGGGAAATCTCTATATTTTGCATATTTTCCATAATAACCTGGAATTTCCTTATTTGCTTCTTGCATAGCTCTTAGCTCAGCTAATTCCTCAGCACTACAAAAGCATGGGTATGCTCTTCCCATCTTCATTAAATGCTTAATACATGTCTTATAAATATTCGCACGATTCGATTGCTTATATGGACCATAATTTCCCTTTTCCTCGCTATCGGATATATAGCCTTCATCCGGAATAACATCAAATACAGCAAGCTGCTTAATTAGGGATTCACCAGAACCTGCAATTTCTCTTTTGGTATCGGTATCCTCAAGTCTTATATAGAATACTCCACCACTTTGCTTCGCATAGCGTGCACTAATTAAGGAAGTAAATAAGCTTCCTGTATGTAAAAAGCCTGTTGGAGATGGTGCAAATCTTGTAACCATAGCCCCTAAAGGTAAATCTCTTTTTGGATATCTCTTCTCTAAATCCTCCACAGTATCTGTAATTTCTGGGAAGATCAATTCAGCTAAATCATTATAATTAGCCATTCTAACACCTCAATTCTTTCCTATTATATAGGAAAAGGCCCCCTTTTTCAAGTGAAAAAGAGAGCCTATTCTTTTTATATATTATAGATGAACTGGCATACATCAACTTCTACTATTTTTGTTTCATTATTTCTTATTACTGTAAAATATAAAGTATCATCTAAGGACAAGCTTAAAGAATTCAACCATAAATTTACATCATTATCTGTAGAGACTGTATAAGTAATATCCTCTTTAGATGCATCACTATAATCTACCTTTATTTCCTTAACAATATCCGATTTTTGTAATTCTTTACCTGTATAGGTAGAATTTGAATTTACATCGGATACATAATACACATAATTTACATTCTTATTCCAGCCACTACCTGTAGTGTAATATCCTAATGTAATTGTAAAACCATATTCATAATCACCTTTAATATATCCACTACTCCAAACCTTATTCGCTGTATCATATTGTGCAGTTTCTAAGATTTCTTCAATCGGTGGTGTTACATAATTCGATGGAATCGCAAAGCTTAAACCCTCAATACCTGCAGCGCTATATTTTGCATTAACAATACCAATTAAAGCACCAGCTGTATTGAATAATCCTCCACCAGAGTTACCCGAATTGATAGCAACATCCGTTTGAATTAAGGTTTGATATTCATATGTGCTCGTTTGAACAACACGGTTTACATAGGATACTACTCCACTAGATACCGACCCAGGTAATGTACCAAGTGGGTTACCAATAGCAACCACAGTTGAGCCAAGCTTTAAGGTATTCGAATCACTATAAAGGGAAGCATAGGTTAAATCTTTCTTTTCAATTGATAAAACGGCTAAATCGTAATCCTCATATCCACCTACATAATATGCAGGATAGGTTTCTTGATTCGATAAGGTAACCTCAAAATTTGTATACCCCTCAATAACATGAAAACACGTTACGATATAACTAAATCCTAAGGTCTCATCATAAGAGAATAGAACACCAGACCCAGCAGATGCTCCATATACGCTCGTGGCAGAAATAGAGACTACAGAATCATAAACCATCTCTACTGTCTCCTCAACTGAGGTCTTAGTGCTTGCCTCATCTAAAGTATTTACCTTGGCATTTGTTGATGCATAAACTGGTGTATATAATAAATTCTTTTCATTTGAGCTAGAAGCCTCACCATTTCCACTTACCGCATTGGTAGGATAAATCGTTCCATTGTTTTCGATTACGCTATAGCCAATCCCGCAGGATGTTAATGAAAATACACTCATTAAGGATGTAATTCCTAATATATATTTTTTCCTCATAAATACCCCTCTTTTCAAATACAACCCTATTATAATACCGAATTATGTGAAAAATTTGGGAACATTATTTCAAAATATAAAGAAAAGGACTGCCCGAAGGTAGTCCAACCTCTTACTTAAAATAACGATCTAATAAGCCCTTTAATGCTTTACCATGACGAGCTTCATCTCTTGCCATTTCATGAACAGTATCATGAATTGCATCAAGGTTATACTTCTTTGCAAGCTTTGCAAGATCTGTCTTACCCTGAGTAGCACCAAACTCACATTCTACTCTCCATGCAAGGTTCTTCTTTGTAGAATCTGTCATGTTAGGCTCTAAATCAGAACCTAGTAATTCAGCAAACTTAGATGCATGCTCAGCCTCTTCGAATGCTGCCTTTTCCCAATATAAGCCAGCCTCAGGATAGCCCTCTCTATGAGCAATTCTTGCCATACATAAATACATACCAACCTCAGAGCATTCGCCATGGAAATTAGAAACTAATTGATCAAAGATTTCCTTCTTAACATCATCAGGAATATCCTTATTATTCTTAACCGTCTTAGCATAAACACCAAATTCATGCTCTGCAGCTAAAGGCATTTCACCTTGTACTTCCATAAATGCACTTGCAGGTGCCTTACATACAGGGCACTTGAAATCAGCAGGAAGTGAATCGCCTTCATAGACATATCCACAAACCTTACAAACAAACTTCTTCATTTTTTTGTCCTCTTTTCTTATATGTTTTTACAGTTCTTACAGTATCCGAAAAACGTTAAATCACAATCTTCTACTTGAAAATCCTTAAGCTCTTTGGGGATTTTTATAGCATCGCTTTGCTTTAAATCATAAATAGATTTACAGCCCAAGCAAACGAAATGATAATGCTTTTCTTTTACTATTTCATAAATTAAAGAATCTCCTAATTTTAATTTTCTTACCTGTCCATCCTCAATCATGATTGAAAGGCTTCGGTAAATTGTTGCTAGGGAAACATTAGAATTATTCTTACTCATATATGCAATTAACTCTTCTGATGTCGTATGACCCAAAGCTTCAATTGCGCTTAAAATTCTTAATCTTTGAGCAGTGTTTCTTCTTTGCACCAAGCTACCTCCTAAAATTATTATTAAGAATCATTCTTAATTAGATTATAATCCATTTATACAAAAGAGTCAATATGGAACAAGAGAATAACGAGAAAACCCTCATTATTCTAGTAAATTTAAAATATCCTGAGTAGAAAGCTTTATTTGCTTAGTTTGATCTGGTGCAACAACACTTTCTGCAAGCTCACGCTTCATTTCCTGAAGCTTAATAACCTTCTCTTCAATGGTATCCTTACAAATTAATTTAATTACAGATACATTCTTTGTTTGACCGAGTCTATAAGCTCTATCTGTAGCTTGAAGCTCTGCAGATGAATTCCACCATGGATCCATATGAATAACCATATCTGCACCAGTTAAATTTAGTCCAGTACCACCAGCCTTTAAGGAAATAATGAATACCTTAATATCTGTATTGGAATTAAATTCTTGTACCATATCCATTCTCATCTTCGCTTTCGTTGTACCATCTAAGATGAAATGCTTAATATCCATTTTATCTAATTCTCTAGATAAAATAGGAAAGCCTTGGGCAAATTGAGAGAATACTAATATTCTATGTCCACCTTCGATACTCGAGCGTATTAAATCTGCAGCTAGATTAATCTTTGTATTTTCAAATTGCTCCTGAAGGATTAATTCTGGAGTAATACAAATCTGACGTAATCTTGTTAATAAGGCTAATATATTATTTCCACCAGCCTTAATATCCTCTTTTAATTTTAATACATAGGAATCATAAATGCCTCTTTGCTTAGATTCCATCTTGCAATAATAATATTCTTCTGTTTTATCTGGTAGGTCGCTTAATACATCCTTCTTTGTTCTTCTTAGAATGAATGGAGCAACTCTCTTCTTTAATGTATCTAATGCTTCAACATCATCATGAGCAATTAAGGATTCATATCTTGATTTAAAATGAGAATAATCCGATAAATATCCTGGCATTAAATAATCAAAGATACTCCATAAATCCGCTAAGCCATTTTCAATTGGCGTACCCGTTAATGCAAAATTCATATCGCTCTTTAAGGATTTAATCGCTTCGCTCTTCTGCGCAAATTGATTTTTAATGAATTGTGCCTCATCTGCAATGACAAAACGGAATTCCACCTGATATAAGGATACATCTCTTCTTAAGGAATCATAGGATGTAATGTATAAGGCTCTCTTGTTTTGATCTATAGATTTAATAATATTTTCTCTTTCCTCTTGAGTGCCTAAAATCAAGGAATAAGGACAATCTAAGTGCCACTTATCGCATTCGTTTTCCCAGTTATAAACCAAAGACATCGGACATACAATTAAGCTTGGCTTATTTAAATGATCACTCGAAAGGAAGCTAATTACCTCTAGGGTTTTACCAAGACCCATATCGTCTGCTAAAATACCTCCAAAATTGAAGCTAGCTAATGTTTTTAGCCATTTGAAGGCATCCATTTGGTATTCTCTTAAATCCTTCTTTATATTCTCATTTAAATCATAATTCGCCTTCTTATAATTTTGAAGCTTCTTAATCATTTTTACAACCTCATCATCCATAGATAGGTTGGTATCCTGACCAGATACAAGCTTTAATAAATAATTTAAAGGCTTTCTTACAGGCTTAGATAATTCATTAATCGAAATATTGAAATCCTCTAAGAAATCATCGATTTCCTTTGTAGCCTCTTCCGTAATTTCAAGTATTGTATTATCCTTAAGCTTAATAAATTTCTTCTTTTGATGATAAGCCTTTAATAATGCCTGAAGCTCCTCAGGTGTTAAATCCTCATTTTCAAATTTGAAATCAAGTAATCCAACATCATAGGATACAGAAATTGCAGTTCTTTTGGTTTTCTTTGCCTTTAAAGTTTTCATTTCCTCATCAAAGAATACCTCACCAAAGGCTTTAATTGGGGATAAGTCACTCGTTAAGAATTTATATTGATCCTCAATAGAGGATAAAACATATGTTTTATTTTCTTTAATCAATCCATAATTCACTACTGTAGTTAAATAACCATCAAGTAATTGCTTGATGTATGGACTATTCCTATCAATTTCCTTACATGCAATCTTTGGCTTTAAAATAACCTTATTGTCTAAATAAGTAAAATAAGAATTTATTTTAATATCAGGTACTGGATATTTCTCATAGAATTCATTATCAATGGTAATACTATTTTTAATTAATGGTAATAAATTAGAAATAAAGGATTCTGAATTTACATCAATAATTAAGGCACCATCTACCTTATATAAACCATCAAAAAGCTTAGCCTCCATACGAGATTTATAGGTATATGTATAAATGAAATCATTATTCATAAAATAAGCATGATTTACACCACTAACAAGTAAGGATGAATCCATTGGTGGTACAATCTTTAAATAATTTGCATCAAGCGCAATTTCAACATCTGTTACTCGATTTACAGTTCTTAATGTAGCCTTTTCTTCACTAATTGTCTTAAAATATAAGCTATTTCCAGCATAGATTTCTAATATTTTTAATAATTGAGATTTACGAATCTCAATAGATTTAATATTCTCTCCATTAACAATATTTCTTAAGAAGGAATAAAAATCCTTTGAAACAGAATCTAGGGATTCATAGGAATGATAAAATTCTAATCTTTGTCCATAGGAATGGAATTCTCCCTTTTCTGTCAATTGAATAAACTGGGCAATATCCTTTACGACATAATCCTTATCATAGCCAATCTTAACAGAAAGTAAATAATCTTTTTCACCCTCTTCAATTACAGGAACTAATCTCACAGAGCCAAAGTAGGTATTTACACTCTTAAGTGAGTTTGATAAAAGCTCCATAATCTCATTATGCTTAATCTCAAGCTTTTTTTGCTCCAGCCTATCCATTTCATCCTCATAAAAATCAGGATCAATAATATATAATCCTATAGCATATAAAGCTACCTCATGAACACAAATATTATTCTTATAGAATTGAACACAACCACAATAGCCCTGCATGATACTATAATCCATAGAAATCTCTAAGCTTGCAGATTTTACTCCCCCGGCTGCATCCAAAAATAATTGGGTAGGTATGAATTCATATCCAGATATTTTCTTCTTTACCTCAACATACATTTCTGGTGATTTCATTGCATTATCTAGATATAGCTTTAAAATGTTATTCCCTTCAAATTTATACAAATAATCGCTCAGTGTCATATTCATGTCTCCTTTTGTGTCAACTCGTAAATTATACCACGTTTTTTGAAAAATTGAATGCTTATGAAACCACTTTTATAAAAATTGTTATTTAAATTACAATAAAATCCCAAAAATAAAAAATAACATCCTATTCTTTATTTTAAAAATCACTTTTGGTATAATTGATATAGCAACAACTTAGGGAGGACGATATTATGGCACTATTCGAATCTGGGGAAGATTATCTTGAAGCAATCTTAATGGTTTCTGAAAGAAAGCCCGAGGTCCATGCAATTGATGTAGTAAATGAGCTTGGCTTTTCAAAGCCTAGCGTATCCATTGCATTAAAAAAATTAAGAGAAAGTGGATATATAACCATTGATGAAAACAATCATCTCCATTTAACAGAAAAGGGAATGAATGTTGCAAATAAAATTTATGAGCGTCATAAAATATTAACTCATATATTAGAAAAGCTTGGTGTAGATAGTGAAAATGCGGAAAAAGATGCATGTAGATTAGAGCATGACCTATCGGATGCGTCTTGGAACGCAATTAAAAGATATTATATAGAAAATTTAAAAAAATAAAACAATAAAGGCCTTTGAAATCATCCAAAGGCCATATTTTTTATTTCTGAGACTTAAATTATTAAGATAGTACCGTTACACAATTTAATACAAGTGTATACTCCTATAACTACTCGATAAATAAGAATTTAGCAAGTTGGCGCCGGTGCTTTAACAACAATAAACTCAAGTGTTTCTAAAGAAGCATTTTTTAAGCTCATTTTTGTATGGAATGGAATTTTTAATACTGTTCCTGCCTGATATTCATGTGTTTCCTGTTCATTCAAAGTCGCTGATAATGTTCCCCGAACAACTGTAATATACACATTTTTTGCATTTGAAAAATGCTCTGGCAGACATTCACCCTTATTCAAAATCATATGCATATAGTGTATATTTTCATCAATAATTACCTTTTCAATTGTTTTTTCATTTCCTTGTGTTAATTTAAAAATTTGTTCAATCATATTTTTCCGTCTCCTTTTCTTTTCATCATGATATGGATCAAAAGTTGTTCCAACTATTTTATGCGATTCATCATTACTTCTTAAAATGAAACAACCATATTTCTTACCTACTAATGCCTAAAGAATTCGATAAGAAAGAAACACACTCTCCCAAAACAATGGGTTGATAACAATTTTTTTTATATTCAAACCATTCTATTCTTTTTTGTATTGAAATAATTCATTTAACAATTCATAAATATTCGTTTTATAACCAACCTTTATTACCAACTACATTGCATAAAAAAGTTGGTAACAAATCAATGAGTTTCCTATAATCGTTAAAAGGTTTATTTTTTT
>NZ_JAXFPY010000072.1:0-2225 GCF_034179385.1 Anaeroplasma sp. | reverse complement strand
TCATAATGTCATTAATTTCATCTATCTTCTTATCTTCCATAGAAACCTCTTTTATACTTTTATTTCTCTACTATTATACTACAAGAAGGCAGAAAAAATAAAGGCATTCTCCCTTAGGAAATGGATTATAATTTTCTTTGTCTTATTTTCTATTTTATAGGGAATATGTAAAATCATTTGGAATACCCTGAGTTTTACACTTGTTATGCTATAAAGTGAAAGTATATATAAAAAACATGTATATTTTCACTTTTTTATTTATTTTATTGCGTTATGCTACATTTTATGCTATAATGTATGTAGGGTGATGTTTTGTGATTAGATATGATAAACATAAAAGAAAAAATGGAATCAAAACTCAAGTTAGAGTTGTTGAAGGCTATAGAGAAAATGGAAAAATCAAACAAAGAACCATAAAAGATTTTGGTTATCTAGAGGATCAAGATAACCAAGATGAATTCATTACTGCGGTAAAGCTTTTTGATGAGAATTATAAAAAAGAAAAGCTTTCTATTAAAAAGAACACCAGAAAAAAATTTTTCGAGGATAATAGTTCTACTAAGTATAATTATGGTTATAAATTTTTATCTGCTATCTATGATTCTTTAGAATTGGATAAATTCTTTGAGAATGTTAATTTCAAAGGTGATTATGATTTGAATTCCATTTTGAAATATTTTGCTATTCAAAGAATACTTAACCCCGCTTCTAAAAGACATACAACACAAATTATGGGGAATCTCTATGATTGTTCTATTGATTTTGACCTTACGGATGTATATCGTTCCTTAGATAAGTTTAGTGATTTAAGTGTTGATATTCAAAAGTACCTTAACGATAAAATAGTAAAAATGATTGGCAGAAATTTTGATTACGGCTACTATGATGTTACGAATTATTATTTTGAAATAGATTATCCTGATGCTGATGGACTTAGACAACGTGGTGTATCTAAAGAACATAGAACAGATCCTATTGTTCAATTAGGCTTATTTATGGATGAAAATTCATTGCCTGTATGTATGGGTATATTTCCTGGAAATACCTCAGATTCTTTAACATTTCAACCAACTATGAATAAGATAAAAGAAAGCTATAGTCTAAAGAAGGTTATTGCTGTTGCTGATAAAGGAATGAATTCTTCTAAGAATATCGATTATCTTGTTAATAGTGGTAATGGTTTTGTTTTTAGTCAAATATTAAAAGGAAAAAAGGGAAAAAGATATCATGAGATAATGTTTGACGAAAATGGATATACTTATAATTCGAATAGAACCTTCAAGTATAAAACATTTATTGAGGATTATGATGGATTAGATTCAAATGGGAATAAAGTTAAAAGAAAAAGAAAAGTACTTATTTATTGGAAATATGAAGATGCTTTAATGGCAGCTAGAAAAAGAGATGATAAGCTTAATAAAGCTTTAAAATCTTTAGGTAATAATGCTTTTACTATTAAACATGCTTATGATGAGTATATTAAGAATCTATACACTACTGAAAGTGGGGAAATAGCTAATGAAGTATATAGATCCGTTGATTATGAAAAAGCTAAAGAGGATGCTAAATTTGATGGATTCTTTTGTATCATTACTTCAGAATTAGAATATGATTATTCTAAAATTTTAGAAACTTATAGTGGTTTATGGAGAATTGAAGAAAGCTTTAGAATTACTAAATCACAATTAGAGGTTAGACCTATTTTTGTAAGAACTAAAAAACATATTGAAGGCCATTTCTTGATTTGTTTTATTTCATTACTGTTATTAAGAATGCTTCAATTAAAAATGAATTATTCTATTTCTGCAGAAAGAATAATCGAAGCTTTAAATACTAGTATGTGTATCAGTGACTCTTTAAACAAGGTTAGAGTATTAAAAAATGATGAAGTATTAATTTATGATGAAAATAATAAATTGACTTTAGATAATCAAATAATAAATGATTTACTATTAATCATTCAATCCTTAGATGCTGAAATACCTTATGCAGAATATACGAAACAAGAATTTGACAAATACTTAAATTCTATTATATACAAACCATAATAAAAAGCCGATTACTTACTAAATCATGTATGTAGGCGGCTTTTGTAGCATAACAAGTGTAAAACTCAGGTTATAGCATAGTCATTAATGAAATTAAAGCAAAAAATGAATAAAGTCCTTGTGTTTCCCCATTTTTTATTTCAAACATAAATTAATGATTTTATGCTGGATTAAACC
>NZ_JAXFPY010000066.1:0-7474 GCF_034179385.1 Anaeroplasma sp. | reverse complement strand
ATTCGTATAATACACCCTATTTTGACATTATTTATGTCTATTATAAAAATATTTTATTTTTTTTATTCCTACTTAATACAAATATATACGAATAGTAATAATAAATAGAGTTTTAAATTTACTAATAAATAAAATAACATGTATTTACTTCAAAAAAATATGCCCCAAATGGGGCATATTGGAAAATCTAAAAAAGATTTTTCTTCTCTCATCCAGACTCTACTGTCGGTTCAGGAATTACACCTGATCATGCAAACGCTCGCGGACTATACCGCCGGTATGGAATTTCACCAAACCCCGAAGTAAATATGAATTTTTTTATAATAACTACTCTTGTAGTATTACTTAACGATTAATGACTTAGATGTCATCTCTTCTGGAATAGGTAATTCTAATAGCTCAAGTAATGTTGGAGCAATATCAGATAAAATACCATCACGAAGCTTAATATTCTTATCTGTAATTACAACTGGTACTGGATTTGTTGTATGAGCTGTGTATGGCTTACCCTCTTCATCTAATAACTTTTCTGCATTACCATGGTCAGCAGTAATAAGTGCAACTCCACCAACCTTATCTAGTGCAGCTACAACCTCACCAACGCAGGTATCTACTGCCTCAACTGCCTTAACTGCAGCAGGGATTACACCAGTATGACCTACCATATCGCAGTTTGCAAAATTTAAGATGATTGTATCGTATTTTTCAGATAAAATAGCTTCTACTACCTTATCCTTAACCTCAAATGCACTCATTTCAGGCTTTAAATCATAGGTTGCAACCTTTGGAGAATTAACTAAGATACGATCTGCACCTTCGATATCTCTATCTGCACCACCATCAAAGAAGAATGTAACATGAGCATACTTCTCTGTTTCTGCAATTCTTAATTGCTTTAAGCCTGCCTTAGCAATGACATCACCATATAGATTGTCAAATGTCTGTAAGCCGAAGGCTAAAGTACCCTTAACCTGATCTGCATATTTCATCATAGATACAAAGTATGTAGACTTAGGTCCTTTTGTTGTATCAAGCTTATAAGGCTTTTCAGGATTATAAACAATACCCTCTGGGTTAGAGAATGCTGTTGCAATTTGAATAGCTCTATCTGGACGGAAGTTTGCAAATACAATACTATCGCCCTCTTCAATCATACCATTCTTATCCGATACGAATGGTATAATAAATTCATCGGTCTTACCAGCTTCATAAGACTTTACTACACCCTCCAAAGCATTAGGATAATATTCACCTTTAGCTTCTGTCATAGCGTCATATGCTAATTGGATACGATCAAAGTTCTTATCTCTATCCATTCCATAATATCTACCACCAACAGTTGCAACCTTAACCTGGCCTTCTTCCATAACCTTAGCTAAGAAATCCTTACCTGATGTTGGAGATGTATCTCTACCATCCATAAATGCATGATAATATACATTCTCTATTCCATTTTCATGTGCAAGCTTTGCAATCGCAATGATATGAGATGTGTGAGAGTGGATACCACCATCACTACATAAGCCTAAAATATGGAACTTCTTATTGTTCTTCTTTGCATTCTCTACTGCAGATAAAATAGCTTCATTCTTAAAGAATTCACCGGTTTTAATATCATAATTGATTCTAGATAGAGACTGTCTTACAACTCTACCTGCACCAATATTCATATGACCAACCTCAGAATTACCCATTTGACCCTCAGGAAGTCCTACTGCATCTCCAGATGCATTTAACTGCTTTGTGTCAAATTCACTAAAAATACGGTCTAGATTTGGTTTCTTTGCCATGCTTACTGCATTAGAATCAGAAGCAGGAGCAATTCCATATCCATCCATAATAATTAACATAACTGGTCTTTTTTTCATTTTATAACACCTCGATATAAAATTATAACTTAAATTACTCTAATCTTCCATACTTTTTTAATAAAAAGTAATTGTTAACGGTTCCAGCACCAATCCATTTTAATTTTGCAGAATCCTCCTCAGCATATTTATCGTATCCCCAGGATCCATTATAATCCCACATACCATGTGGTGCTATGCTATCAATTAAATAATCAAGCTCTTGCATCTTTAAATCATCAAAGGCACTATCCTCTAAATATAAGGCAACATCTAAAGGTCTGTTCGCTTTTTGATTTTTGAAATCATTAGAAATATTCTTCTTAACATATTCTGTTAATTTTTCTTCAATCTTCTTTTGATCCTCTAATAGTAAATTACATTTTCTTAAGGAATTTAATAAGGAATTAAAGCTTATAAGCTCATATTTTGTAAATTCCTCTTTAGCATAAAATTCCTTTAAGATTAAAGGAATGGTTGCTAAAGCCTTCTTATAATAAGCCTTCGTAGGCTTTACAAATAATAGGGTATAGCCTAATAGGGCAGCTGTTGGATGTAATCCAAATAGCTTCTTATTCTCCTCATTATATTCAAATTCCATAGAATGTGCATAATCATTATTGCTCTTAGTATTCGGATTCCAAATACCCTTTACTGGTGGTACACGATTATATAAATAATTGCATGCCTTATTGATGATTTCGTCATATAATTCATTTTGACATGAAGAATCAAAATCTAGCATATCTAAAAGCCTAAATGCTTCATATACCTGATATACACTAGAATTTACATTATAATTATCAATATATAAGCCATGGCCAAAGCCACCATCTTTATTGACATATAGCATTAAGCAATCTAGTAGCATTTCCTTAGGTAAGGAGCCCTCAAGTGCACTAAAAATACAAATATCTATATCTCTAGATTTAAGGCTTACCTGTCTTGCCATATCGTCTTGCTTTTGTTTTGTTAATAACTTCATTTAAAAAACACCTCACAAACATTTAATATTGTACATTAAAACAATCAAATTTAAAATAACTCTATAAAATTTTAATGAATTATTTTATAATAATTTAAGAGGTTTTACTATGAAGGGCGCATTATTAAATTATTTCTTTTTAATGAAGACAATTAAAGAATTACCAAATTCTATGACAGATAAATTTCCAAAGGATAAATCTGCCTATTTTAATTTTGCCAATTTTATAAATGTTTCTACCTATTCTTTTATATATAATCCATTTAAAAAGGATAAATATAAGCTTCACGAGCTCATAAGAAATAATTATAAGGAATTCATAGTTGAGGTATCTATTCTATTTAAGGCACATATGGAGGATAGTGATTCAATCTTCATTGATGGAATATTATTCCTATATGGATTAATTTCCACCAATACACTTATGGATTATTTATATCCATATATTAAAGGAATCAAAAAGGATTCCTATAATTTAGATAAAGCCCTAAATTATCTAGATTCCTATATTGCAGCTAAGGATAATATCGATTTAACAAAAACATCCCTTTATGAATTATTCCCAAATGCATATACCTATTATGATTCTATTGAGGAATTCATAAGAAATCCATTAATTAAATGCTTCCGCTTTATGGGTTCAAATTCTTATTACAAGAAATCCTATAAAAGATTTCATACCGCATGTAAAAATTCGAATAAGAGGGGAAGATTATGGGATTATATCTTCTTTGATAAGCTATTCCACAAAAAGGATAAAAAGGAATATTTAATCTATACCAAATATGAGGATTTAAGCCTACTTAATCTAAAAAAGGAAGATTATATTGTAAATGGTATTACCTATAATTCAACATTCGAGGAGGTATTAGATAAAGCATTAGAGTTATCTCTTAAAAGAATACATGCATTAAATAGCTATTTATTCTTAGAAAAGAAAGATCAAGAATTTAGATTGGAATTTAATATAGATAAGAATAAAAAGCTATAGGATATATGTTTACGATTGAAACAATAAGATGAATCATCAAGAAATTCACCTTAGATATGGCTTATGATGTACATATAAATTCATTAATTATAGATAATAGAAGATTTGTACTAGATGAGGTATCTACCTTCAATGGATATGTGAAGGAGGCAGTAAATGCCTTCTTACCAATAATTCCTAAAAATTAGGAATTCACGAGGTATTAGTTATATGTCTTAAGAAAATATTGCATCCATGGCTGTACTTAAAAGTACAGGCTTCATAAAAATTTATGAAAAATTAGGCTTATATCAAGGGGAAGAAAGAGAAATATTTAAAAGCGTCTGGAAAAATAGGGTAGAGGAAAGAAAATAATCTTTGCCCTCCCATTGCACCGTACGCACGGGTCTCGTATACGTCGCTACATTTATATTATTCACAAACCACCTAAGGTCGTACAATAGAGGATTGACCAAACCCGGTCTATTCCTCTTTTTGTTTGGCTTAGAAAGTAAATCAGCACTAATTAAATAGTTAACAATCTTTGATTTTACGTTTACCATTAGGGTTTTAGTTTGTGTTGCAACCTTACACTTAACCATTTACCATTTAGCCTCATCAAGTTTCTGTTCGTAGCCAAAAATTGCTACATCACTTCCTTCATCCCAACATCGCTGTTTTCGGTTTGTGGTTCGCTACACTTGGCGGTAAATACCCGTGACTGGACTTTCACCAGTAAGACTTACGCCATGCCCGGCACACAACAAGAAAGGCGAATTTACTTAATGTGTAAACTCGCCCAGTTTGTTTGTGAAAGTAATTTGCTATTATTTAGTATTATAAATTTTATAATATATATTTTTACTATTCTTCTATTATCTAAATTTGTTAACAATTACCGCTATTAGCCATTAAATCCCCAATACTAGTCCTAATAATACAAACATTGCAACAATTCCAACTATTGCATGTTTAAATGTCATTCCTTCAGGATTATTTCCAAACGCAGCAGAAATCGACATTAACAAACAATGCAAACAATATTTAATAAACTCCCACATCATTTATACCTCTTAAAAACTATTGATAAGAGAACCAGCAACGCCTCCTGCGAAGCGAATAACTCCAGTTTTTACAGCAGGAATTGCCCATAATGCAGAACCAATATCTCCCATCGTTAGCCAATGATTTGGATTTCTTGGTGCAATTTTAGATAGTAATTGTGGTCCAAACTTTCCTGCTAAATATCCCGCTCCTTGAGCGGCACCAGAAACCAACAAAGAAATTCCTAAAGATTTCATTGTTTCACCAAATGTTGCATTTTGATTCAAACTATTTAGTAATGATGTTCCTCCGGTAACAGCAAATTTTCTTGCCACTGCCCAACCACCTGCTCCATATGTTGCAGCCGTTGTACCCCAAATAATCAATGTACTCTTTGTGAAGTTTTGAGAAATAGATTTTACAAGAGAATTTGCCGCTCTACCTCCCATAAGTTCATTACTTTTTGATAACCCATACCTGCTCCATATTTGTCAAATGCAGTTAAAATCGCCTTAACACCAGTCCTTCCAATATCATCTAGATTACTCCCAATAGATTTAAAGTGTTGAGCACCTCTTCCACTAGCCAAGCCTCCCAATGGTCCTAATCCAGTGCAATTAATGCACCAGATAAACTAAAGTCATCATGGAATACAGGCGAATCTAATGTGTATTGTGCTAAATCCATTCCTGCTCCTGCAGCGATAGATCCAATTAATCCAATACCAGTGTAAGCTAATGCCGTTGAGGCAACTGCAAACAACCCATCAACTCCTGCTTGAAGCCAGTTTACATCACATATTGAGCATACTGACTAATTGCACTAGCTGTTGTACCAATAGCAAATGACACAACCAACCCTACAATTATAGAGATTGCAATATGTCCTGTAGGATCATACTTATTAACGGGGGCGTTGCTGCAGTACGCATATAAATTTAATCCGTTGATACTTTGAGGATCTAAATACTCAATGCTATCTGGACTTATAAACCATAAAGTTCCGGAGAAGAATATCTAGAGTTGCAATAGAATAACTGAGTTTGGACGGGGCTATTACGAGTGTCCTCATAATAATAATATCTTAATTATAATGTGTTAGTAATGAAATTGGTATCCAATTTGCAAATATAAAGCACTTTGAGAAATATTATGAAATAATATTCTTCTTATGCTCTTTCTAAAATCTATGATTCGTCATAAATCAAAATAATTATTTAACAATCTTTTAAATTTTGGTTCATCTGCAAATCGAGCAATATGTCTAACAAAAGTTCCGTCATTTAAAAAAATAGCTGCCATTCCATATGCAATACCACCTATAACAGTACATGACAAAACTATTAATTCTCGATTTTCCATATATATTATAATGGTATAACCGACTGGTGAATTAACACTTTCCATTTCTATATGAAAAGTAATTGAAGATAATTCGTAAGCAAATTCATCAATTTTTTCCGTTTCCAACGTTTCAATAATTCTAATATTATCAATATCAAAAAATAAAATTGTGTCTTCTTCAACATTAATATTGGTTGGATTATCATTTTCACATACTACTAATTGAATTTGGGTTGCTTGATTTATTATATTACTAGCATCAAAATAGTAAGTAGCAGGATCAGATACGCATCCACTCAGTAATACAAAAATAAATAAAGAAATAACATACATTCTTTTCACGTAAATCACCAAATATTATAAAATTAAATAACCTTATACTATATTCCTTTCTTTAGTCTCTAAATAGTAGATTTATAACCAATATAAAGCAGTAAATGGAAAACATAATGTACTTACTGCATAATAACCCCATGCATTCCATATTTCAGTACTACTATGTGTTCTACCTTTGACACCACCTAATATATCTGCCATTGTTTCCCATGGCGCTCCATAATAATTTCCATCTTTATCCCATTTCCCTAGTTTGGAAGGTGAAGGTATTCCTACAGTAAAACCATAAGTACCAATACCCATCATCATTAATTGCCAGTTATGACCTCTCTCGTGCCGTAATGTATCTACACCGCTACCTTTAGTTAAAAAGATTGCTCCAAACGATCCAGAACGACCTCCAGCAGCAGTTCTAAATACAGGGACCCCTTTATAAAATGAAACTTTACTAGAATTTAAAGTTGCGGATTCATCTGTGTTAAATGGGTTCCAACCAATTGCGTTCATATCATTCCTAATATCTTCATCAAATATTGAAGCAACTGCCATTCCAGCATAACTCAATACCGATGTTGCCACTTGTAAAGCTGTTCCCCCTACTGGTGTAAATAATAATACAGCAGCTAAAATTAGCAATGGAAAATGCCCTGTAGGATCATACTTATTAACCGGATCATTACCACAATATGCATATAGATTTAATCCAATAACACTCGATGAATCTAGGTATTCTATAGAATCTGGGGTAATAAATCTTAATAATACAGGATTATAAAATCTACTCTTTAGATAATATAATTCTATATCTGTATCATAATAATATCCTTTATATCTGAAATTAGATATTACAGATCCTGTTTGATTTATGATGTTACCAAAGGCGTCATAATCAAATTTAGATACTATTGTTCCATTATTATCTATAATTCCTATGATATTATTTAATACA
>NZ_JAXFPY010000049.1:0-14748 GCF_034179385.1 Anaeroplasma sp. | reverse complement strand
ATTCGAAGATGATGTAATTGTAAGTGTAGTTCCATCTTTATATAAAATTCGATAAGGAAGGCTATAATTATAATCTAAGTATTCTATTTTATTATCATATTTATCTTTTAAGATATAATAATCCCTACCAGCATAGGAATAATATACATATGAATTTGTTTCAGGGTTTACACTATTATATCCATTATATGAATCTATAGTTCCATCAGGATTAGTAATATAGAAATTATCTCCATCCTTATATAGAGTTGAAAAATAGTTGAATTTAACTCCCCTAAATATTCCTCCACTACCTCTTAATTGATAATTATAGATTAAAGATGGTGACATAACACTTACGCCTAATGTCTTAAAAAGAGGAATTTCTACTATAATATTAGACGCAGATGGGCATAGGTTTACTATAGTTTTTAATGAACCTATTTCATGAGTAATAGATTCTTGATAAGGCTTTAGGCCTTGGTTTAGAATCACTGACATTTTATTCACTCCTTTTATCGTTATATTTATTTAATTATAACCTGAATATCAAAGATTTGAAATAGCAAGGGAAAGAAAAAAAGAAAATTTGGCAAGTTATTGCCAAAAAAGGGACAAAGCAATTTAGCTTTTGTCCCTTTTATCCTTCTTATCTATTTTCTGATTTATATCCAGGCTTAATATATATTTTTTCCATATTTGGGCTAATTTCCTTATCCAATACATAAAAAGCCCAATTTTCTTTTTCAATTTCATCAATTTCTAAAGATTGAGATGAAATATCAAAGCCTAGTGTATTTGCGATACTATAGCCAAAGATTCAGCACATTTCTTTTTTGTTCTTCTGTTCTCCTTAGATAACATTTAATTATAATATGTGGCATAAAAATTCTCCTAATAATAAATTTTTGATTTATACCATTACATACACTCAAATGTCTATTCTTCTTCTACTACTTTTTCTTTGTTATTTTTTCTTTCTTTCATCCAAATAATTAGTATAACAACCATAAGGACTAGGCTTGAAATTATAATCGTAGTTTCTTCCCAAAAACTCACAAAAATACTAAATGGATTCCCTCCTCCAAAGCTTATTGCTACAGATAAAAGTATAACAAACAAAAGAATTGCATTGGCAAGCTCAAGTAAAACTAAAAATAAATATCTTCTAAAAACAATGAATATAATAAATAGAAGGATCATCGGAACAAAGAAAAACCAAAAACCAGCTTTTATGTATAAGCTTATAGAATAACCAATACTTAATAAAGATAAAACTGATAAAATAATATAAGAAATGAGTTCATTTCTATTCTTAAATTTTCTAATCATATATCCTCCTAATTCTTAAAACAAAGTTATTATAACATATATTATAATTCATGAGTTACTTTAATGTAAATCAGTTTTGAAAATAAATTCCTAATTTGCACAGAGTTGGTAAATTAGAAATGAAGTGATATAATAGAACCAGTATATAGAAAGGAAAATCACGTGAATTTCTGAGAGCTGGTTAATACGTGTGATACTTGGCGGTTGATGATTAGCCAGCTCCCAGAAGTTCCATCACTCGCCGCCATGAAAACTAAATATAAAGATAATCACTGGGGAACATCTGTAAAAAGATTAACTTGGGATATTAAACGAATAAGACGCCTCTTGAGGAGCTTATTTCTTTTACTATGGATGAAAAATATAATACAAAGCATAGATCTCAAACTCCCGAAGAAATTAGTCTTATTAATTCCATAGTACCTCTTAGATGTCATTATTGTGGCTCAAAAGAATTTATAAAGTATGGAAAGTATAAGACTGGCATTAATCGATTCCAATGTAAAAGTTGTAAAAGAACATTTAATAATTTAACTAATACCATATTTGATTCTCATAAAATTCCAATCTCGGAATGGTTCGATTATTTAATATATTTATTTGAATTCCACTCAATAAAATCTTCTGCCAGAGACAATAAAAATGCCTCAAGTACGGGAAAATATTGGCTTTTAAAGGTTTTTGAAATATTAAAGAACTATCAAGATGATATTATTTTAGATGGGGCTATAGTATTCGATGAAACATTCTTTACTGTTGTCGAATCTAAAAGAACTTATAAAGATGGAAATAAATTAAGAGGAATATCAAGAGATAAGATATGTATAGCTGTAGCATATGATGGTTTTAGAACAATAATACTATCTGAAAATGTATCAAAGCCTTCCAGCAAGAGCACTTTAAATACTTTAAAAGGTCATATAAAACCAGGTTCAAAACTTATACATGATGATGAGCATTCACATCAAGTATTGGTTAAAGAATTAGATTTAACAGAGGAATTTTGTAAATCATCTTATCAAGAATTCCTTTCTGAAGAAGAAAATCCATTAACTCCAATCAATAAAATACATTCCTACATTAAAAAGTTTATGAGAAACCATGAAGGGTTCTCAAGAGATAA
This sequence comes from Anaeroplasma sp., assembly GCF_034179385.1. Lineage (NCBI taxonomy): Bacteria > Bacillati > Mycoplasmatota > Mollicutes > Anaeroplasmatales > Anaeroplasmataceae > Anaeroplasma > Anaeroplasma sp. Next base: position 12,314 of record NZ_JAXFPY010000049.1, on the reverse strand, counting down.
TATTCAAGATTGGATGAACTCAATTTCATTCATTATTAATGATCCTGAAAATAGGTATGATAAATTAAAACTATTCTTAAAAATGGCTATTTCGGCACCAAAAAAAGTGCGATTTAGGGATGTAATGTCAAAAAAAGGTTGATACTAAGGTATGTTTAAAAAATAGCCCTATATAAATCTAGTTTAAATCCTCCTATAATAAGAATCACAAGGAGGACTTTTAAAATGGGTAAAAATAAGATGAGATCCATATATGAAAAGGAAGAGATTATACAGGATTATTTAAGGAGTGGTCAAAAGGTAGGAACCTACGCAAGACTTCATGATATACCAAGAACATCCTTAGTACAATGGTTGGCAAAGCTTCCTGTTTTACAAGAGGGAGAAAAGCCTACAAAGGATTTTTATGATATTACAACTGAGGTGAAAACATCAAGCCCACTAATTCAAAGTAAAGGCATTGAAAGGCGCAGTGAGCCACAAGTGTTTGAAGCACCCATATCAAACCGAAATGTGAAAATGACATTACCTAATGGAACCACTCTAGAATGTGATGTAGATATCCTTACTATGGTTATAGGAGCGATTAAGATATGATTGATTTAGCCTATATAGATAGAGTATATTTGTTTCATGGAGTAACGGATTTTAGAAAGGGTATTAGTGGTTTATATCGTTTAGTGTTAGATTCATTTCAAAAAAATGATATGAAGAATAGTCTATTCCTCTTTTGTAACAAAAAGAGGGACAGTATCAAAATACTAGAGGTTTTAGATACTGGTATTTGGTTATATCAAAAAAGATTATTTGGTGGTAAGTTTCCGTATCCAGAAATCGATAGACAAGCAATTATTACTCCAGATGAGCTTAAGATTATCATCAGCGGGTTAGATTTTATTCAAGCCTTAGAAAAGCGAGAATAGGATATTTTATCCACATAGCCCAAAGTGGGTCTAAATAGGAACTCTACCCTAGCAATTTCGATTCATGAAAACATTTTATTCGTAGAAAAAATACTTCATTTTCTAATTATTTATCTCTCGATTCGCAATAGAATTGTGGATAACTTTTCACATTTCCAGCAAAAAACATTATAAAAAGAACACGATTTGACAGTAAGACTAAAGTTATCCACAAATAGCTTTAGTTTTTTTTAATTTTATCTCTTAAAATCACCCTGATTTTCCGCCACTTTCGCTGGATTGAAAGCACTCGAATTATATTCTATAATACAGTGTGTAATGGAGGTGTTGTAGCAATGGCTTTTGAAGGAATGACACAAAATGAAATCATAGAATATTTACTTAAGGAAAACGCAAAGCTTAAAAAAGAAAACACCTCACAAAGGAATGAAATTGAACAGTTGAAGGTGGAGTATAGAGACTTACAAATCGAATTCAACAAAAAGCTTAAGGAACTTGAGGATAAGGAAATAATTATCAAGAAATTCCTTAAGGACAAGTATTATACAACCTCGGAGAAAATGCCAGATAAACCAAAGAATTTAGCGCTTAATGAGGCTGAGGTTATTTATGATGAAGCCAAAAGAGCGGGACGCAAGGCTGGTGGTAAGAATGCCAATAACAAAATACCAACAGAGGGACTTGAGGAAGTTACAATCGATTTCACTGAGGAAGAGTTTCAAGAATTATCTAAGTCTCATGAGCTAGTTCGCTTTGGGGAGGATATTTGCGTAAAGCTAGTTAAGCAACCAGCAGTATATTCCTATGTTAAGTTTATTCATCCGAAATATAGAGATAAAAATCACCCAGACCAAATCTTTCAAAGTGAGATAACAGACGCATTTAAGAAGACAATCATTACTGCATCCGTAGCTTCTGATATCATCAACAACAAAATAAATCTAGGAGTTCCACTAGAGCGTCAGGCACAGTATCACCAAAGTAACGGTTTAGATATATCAGCTCAGGATTTGTCCAATTACGCATTAAAAAGTGCGGAAATACTCACTCCAGTGTATGACAAAATGAAGGAAGCGCTAGTGAATAATAGTGCGCAATCCATACATGTTGATGAGACTACGGTACAAGTTTTAGGTGTTGATGAGAGGGAGAAATCCTATATGTATGTTTCTACTACTTCATTCTGGAATAGGCCAATTTTGATATATGATTTTTCATTAGATCGAACAACCACTGAGTTTGAAGTTATGATAGAGAATTATGACGGATTCATTACCGTAGATGGCTATGGAGGATATGATAAATTTAAGGAAAATGGAGAAAAACCACTAAAGGGAGTACAAATGTGTTGGGCACATTTAAGAAGATATTGGGTGAATGCAGATCCTGAAATGCTTTCTAAGAAAAGGAAAAGAAATAAAGAAACAGAAGCCGAGAAAATGGTTCACCTAATCGATAAGGTCTTCCAAAAGGAAAAGCAATTTAAGAATAGAAAGCTTACCATGGATGAAATCAAGGCAGAAAGAAATAAGCCTGAATTCTTAAAGCTGTTAGACGAAATATATAAAAAGGCTTCTAGCATAGATACCTTTGGTCAAGCAAAGCTAGAGGAAGCTAAAAACTACACACTAAAGCATTGGAATGAGTTTAAAACATTCCTTAAGTATGGAGGCTTGGATATTACCAATTCCATCGCTGAACGTGCAGTAAGGCCATTCGCTGTAGCCAGAAATTCCTTCCTATTCTGCAAATCAGAACGAGGAGCTAAAGCAACGGGTATACTATTTTCTATAGTGCAAACTGCAAGAGCCAATGGATTATCTGTAGAAAAGTATTTGAATTATGTATTCAATAACATTAGCACGAAAACAGCTAGTGATCTTTTACCATGGAGTGAATCCATACCCCAAGGCATTCGAATGAAACTTAACTAAATATAACGTAAAATAAGTCGGAATTAGTTAAAAAACAACTAAATCCGACTTATTTTGACTTAATATGACATATCCCCATCTAAAAAATGGCTTACCTACGTTAAAGGGACATCTTTGAAACTTACCATAAGACCATTAAATAAACCTTTTTGCCATACGGAATCATAAGAATACTGATAATTAAAATTAAGACAATTCTGTACATAATCATATATGTTCTTCTTAATCAAAGGCAAGAAATGGTAATATTTAGATTTCAAATTCATTTTTTGTAATAATCTCATACATCAGAACCTAATACTTTTAAAGTCTCAAAAAAGAATTCTCTTTTATCGTGAATCGTATTGCATTTTATATTAAACTGGAAATATTCAGTCCTATAATAAATGTCACATGGTCGAAAATAAATACCCGTTATTTCTGATCTATAAATTGTATTCCCTATTACTCCCATACTACGCCTCAGGACAAACTTGCTTATAAATTTCTTCTAGTTCTTCTTGCGTATTAATATCAACTACATTAATACCTTTATCATATGCTTTCATAGCAAAATCAACTAGTTCTGTTTCAGTAAGAATATGATTATCTCCAAATGTTGTCATCTTATGTATAAAAGTTCTTTCATCAGTAATATATCTCTTATTCAGTTCTAGAAATAAATCAAAATATTTGTTAATTGCTTCTTCATATACTTCCAACAATTTAATTATTTCTACTTCATTAAGATAACTCAGATCATTATTTAGATTAATTTTGGGATACACTTCAAGACCAATTCTATTTGCTTTAATGCATATTTCAAAAATATCATCCCATTGCCATTGATACAAATTGAAAAAATATGTAATGTGTTTATAATTTTTTTCTTTATATAGCATACTTAAATCGAGATTAATCGCTTGAATCATCCTATATATTATCCATGCAAAGGAAATATTAAATCCACCTTGTATTAAATTTATTCTTGAGTCATTCAATGATGAAATGTTACAAAATCTTTCTATTTTACTATCTCTTAAAGCAACAATTTCATTTTCTACTCTTTCCATTAAATCAGCTTGTAACATTATTCAATCACCTTCTTATCAATACCCCAACTTTCATCACTATAAATCTCATCATCTACATCACATGAAATAACTCCATTAAATTTCTTAACTCCAAAACAAGTTATATTCCCATTATCTGAGTTTTCAAAAGAAAACGAAAACTGCTTAGATATAGAAAGTTCTATATCATATATTTCGAAATTCAAATTTGCTTTCAAATCACAATAAGTTGCATATGCAGATAATGAATGTCTTTCAAAAGTTTTTGATGCAGGATCCAGTATACTAAAAAACACCATTCCTTCAGATTCATTAAATAAGATAGCTATTGTTAAAGCTTCACCTTCAATATAATGTTTAATAAAATAATCCTTTATATTTTTGATTGTTTGAATTTCTGCTTTATATAAAATGTCATATGTTGTCTTATCAATATAACAGTCTTTTTTTAAACAATATCTTCTTATGATTGGATCAATAGTACCAATCAGTTTATATATATTCTTATCAGGTATTACATCATTAATAACCACAAATTTTTCAATTATATCAGATAGTAAATTATAAATTGAATTAGCATCATTATAATTATACACATACCACCCATTTTCCATTTTTTTTGGCATTTTTTCAAATTCATAGCTTATTTTTGTTAAATACATAGCAATATCATCAGCATACTTTAGCAAAGGGAATCACCTCTATTCTAATTTCATCGATAATTGTCTATATCCATAATTCGTATAAACAATTCTATTAAAAGATTCTAAATCCTTCATTCCTTCTTCAAGCAAGTTTTGTCTTATTAGAGATACATATATACACATAGCCCTTGCTTGACAATTATATTGTTTCTTTTCATTAAACTCTATATCTGTAAATATATCAGAATTCAATAATTCATCATCTTTAATATTCATTGCAATCAAAGCCTGGATGTACAAATAATCATAAAATATACTTTTGGGTTCTAAAGGAAATATTTGATTATTATATTCAAAATACTTTAAATCACCATGTTCTGTATCATTGATAAATTGCTTTGCCTCTTTTGGTAAACGATACTTTAAGTAATCATATCGAACATTGCCTTCAAAAACTTTTGATGATTGAAAAACTGATTCAAAATAATACCCATTTAATTTTAAATTAAATGCACTACAACGAACTCCTATTTCATCAAATGATTTTGTAGATATTTCCATAATTTTTTTATCGGGATATAGCTCTTTTATAGATTTATGAAAAGATAATACATTTTTTTGCTTTTGTGAAAAAGCTAATCCCTTAAAATATTCAAATGATATTATTTCCTCAAGGAAAATATTCTTTTCATCAACAATAAAACACATTTTAGTAGCCATACTATTCACCTAATTTCTCTATTTTAACAATATACTTCTTTTCTATAGATTTATTAAATTGAATTTCTGCTTGTGGATCTGTTGTTTCATTTAAATTTCTATAATCGTCAATTCTATTATAAATATAGTAATTTGATGTTGTACTATATGACATAGAATCAACAAACATATTCTCTAAATCTATAAAATTACTACCTTTATTACATGCTGTTGCAGATGCATTCTTGTCACAATAAATACGTTTAACATTTATTTCCTCGTATAGAACTTTGGCATCAATGAATACTAAGCATGTATTACCAATTCTTCCTGTATTCTTGTAACTACTATAAACAAGTCTATTCATATTTGTAACAGATAATGATATATAGTCTGTATTTCCATCAAATCTATTTTCATCATTTCTTTTAAATGGAATACCTCTTTTTATTAATTCATCATTAGATAGTAAGCCATACTTCTTTATTGAATCAGCATTTGAAATATCAGTGAAATGAACTAAATATTTTATATTTCTAGATTCAAGAAAACTTTTAATTTGTAATTGTTCATCTGTATAATATTCAGCATCAACAATTAGAGACTCTTCTTTATGTACATTTTCGTTAACATTGCAATCAATAACATTATTAGCTAATTCCCAAATGATTGGCTCTAATTTTTTATAATATTCCTCTGCATATCTTTTACTGTTTTCAATTAATGTTGAAGTAACTTCATCTCTAAATTTACTAGTGCCACCCCATAATGCTCCAAAAAACGCACCGATAGCAGCAAAAGGTAATGCGGCTGCTCCTAATAATAGCGCTGCTCCTAAACCTATTCCAGCTCCTATACCTGTTTTTTTAAGTACATCAACATTATTGTTATTTTTTAAATAAATCGTATTAACACTTAGGGCAGAAAATCTATATAATTCAATTTCATTTAAAATGTTTTTTACCTTATCCTCTAATGTACTTGCAATATAATGATTACCTTTATCTGCAATATCTCTGTAATTTAGTACAGTGATATTATATCTATTAGCTACAAGCCAAGCATTTACAGAAGACTCGTTTGGAAATACATTTAATTCGTTTTTTAAATTTCTATACAATTTCTTAAAATTCATAAATTAGACTCCTTTCTTTTTTACAAATTTTTTCTTATCATGAACTGCTTCACATACTAATGAATATGCCTGTAGTGTTGTTTCTAATTCATTCCACTTAGTTTTATCCAAATTAATATATCGTGCTTCTCTTTTTACCAAATCATAAAGTTCATTGGTAGAAACCTGAAAACCATCAATCAATGAGTTAATCTTTTTAGAAAATATAAAATTTCTTCTTGCCTTAGAACAACAATCTAAATATTTTTTTGCTTGTTCGTTTTGATGATCATAATCATCATATATTCCATTTTCTATTTCATTAGATCTCCTAAAATTCACATAATCTAATAAGTTTAAATGATACTTGTATTTCTCTCCAAGTTTATTTAGTTTATTAATCAAATAAATGGATATATCAAAATAGCTTTTATCGTCAATTACTTTGGTAGTTTCGAGATTAAATTCAACAATTGTTATCTTAGCTCTTACGCCATTGTTATCCTTAACATATATCGAACTATCTTTTACATAAAAATGGTAATATATAACATCGTCAAATAATTCAGGCGGTATAAACTCTCCAATAATATAATTATTGACATTTATACCATTCAAAGTCTCACCTTGTTTAGCTCCTGTCAATTCTGAAATATCATATGCATAAGACTTACAATTAAGATTAAATTTATCATTTTCAGGTTCTAAAATATAAAATGCCTTCAATTCAACTATATTAGGTTCTAATAATTTATTCAATTTAACCAATTCATCATAATTATAATTTTGATTACTTATAGCTTTTTTTACAATATCATAATATTTTTTCATTAATGCAGTGAATGAATCATATATGTTATTTTTCACTACATCATTCATCAATGAGATTTTTAAATCTTTATTTGTATTATAATCATTATAAAAATCAATATAACTATAACTTGAACTTTTGTTAATATTATTAGAATACTTTAAGTCATAAAAATCTTGAATTGATACGCCAAACAATTGAGCTAAAATACTAATCTTTTTAAGATTAGGTTTTCTATTATTATTTGGATTCAAATCATCATTACGCCAATATACAACCATTGTTGGAGAAACACCTAATAAGTTAGCTAATTCAATATTAGATATCTTTAAACTATCTAGGTTAACTCTTATATATTCATTTATATTATTAGCATATTCAGCCATAATATCAGTCCTCCAGTAACTCTAATGCTTCTTTAGATGTTTTTATTTTTAATAATTCTTCATATAAATAGTCATACAACAATCTAAATGTGATGCACATATTATAATTTTTTTGATTTTTATTTATAGAGTTGTAAATATTTTGCTTATCTTCATTAATTAATATCATCTTAAACTCAAATAATTGATCATTAATTTTATCCATTGGAAAAGAAAACTTTAATTGCTTCACATCATAGTTTTCTAAAAGTTTAATGAATCCTTTTAACTCAGGTAAGTTCATTACTTTTAATACTGTATAAACCATACACTTTTCAAAAGGCAATAATAAATTCACTAATGCTTCTTGATTCTTTATATCATTAAGAATTAGATAAAACAGTAAATAATCCCTTATTTGTTTATTAAAACTTAATGGAGAGAACATGTAATAAAATGAGAATAATAATTCATTTTTCATTTCATTATTGACATTCAATCTATATCCAACTCCATAATTAGAAGATATTTCCTTTATATAATCATTAATGTATTTTTCTAAATCATCATTATATTTGTCATAATGGCGTAGTGTATCTATTAATTCTTCATTTTCTAAAGGTGTCGGAAATGATAAGAATTTCTTTTGGACCAAATAATCAAATCTTCTTATATAATTAATAGCCTTATCAAAATTAATGAATTTATATTCATCATCAGAAATGATAGGCTTATCTTTATCAAATTCAAAATGATTAATAGGCTCTTTATCATTATTACTAATCATCAATGAAATAATAGATTTTATTGAGCTTAATATATCATCATCTTTTGCTGGAGCAGGTAAAACTCTTAAATCGGGTAACAACAGATCATCCAATGTAACATTAAATACTTTTGCTACTTTTTCTAGCGTTTCAATTTTAGGCAAAGAATTCCCTAAGGTCCACTTATAGATTGTTTTCTCATCACCAACTTCTACATTCGGATCTATTTCATATAATTTATCTAGTAAATCATTAGCACTCATATTATTTAATTTCATATGTTTCTTTATTTCTTTTCCTGTGATTTTAGAATCAGCAATAAACCTATAATCCTTTAAATAAATGTTCACTTTTCATCGACCTCACTTATATTTTATTAAATAATTAAAAAATTGATACCTATTGTTTATTTATTAATTATATATTATTTCATTAACTTTTGGTAGTAATTGGAAGTTAAAAAGACAATCACTTATTATAGCGATTGCCTTAAAAACCAATAAAAGGAGTGATGCATTGCCTTACAATAGTAGAAACATCACTCCTTTTAGTTTGTAGTTGTTGTTACACCACTTATAATTTAAAGCCCATACCATCTAAAGTTTGGAGATGCAAATTATGGTGCACTACTTATAATTTAAAGAGCCAGAAAATCCTCAAGTCTAAACTCGAGGATATCTAAAAATAGTATTTTTATGAGTTATATTATTAATCTAATTCTTTAATATCATTATACAATGCTACTTTATTATCTGATATTACAGCGTCAACATGATAGTGTCCAAAGAACCATTTTTTATATGTTGCAATATTTTCAAAATTATCTAGCGCATAATTATCTTCATATGCTTCACATTTATTTCCGTAAAAAAATAGTGATGGATTATTTAAAGTATTCGAATCACAAGAGTGAGTTATTATAAAATCCACTTTGTTATCATACTTACTTAAATTAATAATTCCTTCATTAATTTCCTCTTTCGATGGTATTTCTTCCTTCCACCAAGATATATGTTCTTCTCTTCGATACTTATCAATGGATGTTCCTCCACCAAATGTAAAAATAGTTTTTCCTTCTATATTAAACACTTGTCCTCTCATAAGATGAATTATATTTTTCCTTATTATATGAACATTTCCACCATTCCACTTTGTTACAGGATATGAATTTAATATATCGAAATTTTCATGATTGCCATCTATAAATAATACGGTAAATGGTAATTTTTCATATGGATACAAATCTCTATCTAATGTGTTCGCATTCCATATTGCTCCAAAATCACCTGCTATAATTAAGTAATCATTAGAAGTTAAAATTTTTCTTGTGTTTAGAATATGAATTTTATCATAATCAATTGTCCCATGTGTATCACCAGTGATTAAAATCATATGTCATACTCCTTCTTTATCAAAGATATAGTCGTTTCTTTACTAAGTGCACCACCATTGAATACATCATATCCATTATCCTTAGTGACTCTTGCAGTCAAGGCTTGTTCCTTTAAATATACAGCTGTAGCAGTACCACCGACTATTATGTATTTGTCAGAAAAATCTTTAAAATATTCTTTAAATTTATTCATTCCATATACTATCTCTTCCACGAACAGTACCTCTTTTTAATTGCTTCTATTTCATTTTCTATTCTTTCATCTTTTATATGAATAGTTTTAATAACAGAAATAAGCTCAGCATCTCCATTTTTAGAATATATTGATGGATCATAATCCCATATTTCTAAAATAGCTTCATCTGAATTTATTATTAAGCCATCCATATAAGGTCTATAATTCGATACTTTATCCAAATCATCATCATATATAGCGTATGTATTAACCTGATCACTTGAAAGCATACTATTATTTGAAATAGCGGTAGTGCCTGCATATAATGCAATCCCTTTTAAACTATTTTCAGCTACAATTACTCTTTGCTTTATAGGATTTTTCATTATTTTTAAAAGCATATTTATGTATGTTTTTTTATCTTCATAAAGACTATAATGATAAACCTTATTTTTGATTTCGTGCTTAACTAAATTAGCACTTTCTAATTTGGTTAAAGCACGGCTTATTGTCATTTTATTTATATTAGATGATTTTATAATATCTTTTACAGTAATATCATCACCAATATATAAGAAAGACAAGGCAACAATATTTCCTGTGAAGTAAGCTTAATATTAGAATCTTCATTTTTCGGTTTACTAAATACTAACCCTATAGCTGGCATAAAAATATATTTATTTTTTTCTATAAACATTATTTTATTATTAATCAAATTTAATCTTTGAACTTCCTTAGAATTATTTAACACAAGTACTGTATCACAATTATACTTTTCTTCTATTATTATTCTATGCTTTAAATAAGAATTAATATTAAATTCATTCTTATTCTTCATAAAAATAAATGATTTATGCTATGTTCAAACGTAAAGTTGGTAAATGAAATTTTGCAACAAAATTTTATTTACATACCCTTTCGTTTAAACAGTATAATCGTTTGATAATTCATAGTAATGATAGAATTTTTAAGATTATTCTCTAATGGTATATTAATTATTTAGATTTTTGGTCACCAACTTTTTGTTTGAACTTAGCCATGATTTATTAAATATTGTATATAATTCATATTCGTATGAATTCATATATATTGGCAAACCGGATATTTCAATTCTTTGTTTATTAATATGCTCTTTTCCAAACATATCTGATAAATATTCTAGCATATTACCACTTCTGTAACATAATTGTAACACAAACTACGTTACAAAGAAATATTTTACGTTACAGTGGCAAAAATTATCTTATCAATAATTATAGATTTATTATTAATATTACTATAAATCTTTTCATAACAAACATACTTCTTTAATTTTTAATTCGAGATTTGTTTCTACGATACAAAGATATATCTATAATGATAATAAATGCTCCAATACAATAATTAATGAATAATTATCTATTATCCTATGAAAGTTTGTGTATACCTCATTAAGGCCTGGCATTAATATATGAATTTAATGCAATAATAGGCATTTTTCGTTCAAAATAGTCCATTCAAAACCGATTTGAATTTACTCCAAAACCATTGGTGATGGTTCGAATCCTTTTTAAATTTGTGTTCAAGATTTGTGGCCAGAGAATAAGCAAAACAAAAGACTGGATTTCGCTTTAAGATTTAATTTCCAGTCTTATTTTTATAATTTAGCTATTAGACTCTTTAACTCTGATATATCATGGATTCCATATCATTTAATAATTTCAATAAAGCTTGAGACTTTTGATCATTCTTCTTCTCAAACATTGAATCAATAACATTCGCTGCGACATTATCTGATGTACCTATAAAGTGTGAGTAGATATCTGTAGTAGTTGATGTTCTAGAATGACCTGCTCTACCTGCTGCAGTTATTAAAGGAACTCCAGATGCAATTTGTAATGCAATATTTGTATATCTTAAACTATGGATTGTAAAGTGTGGAAGGTTTGCTTCATATAAAACCTTGCCTGCCCAATTAATAAGTGAAGTCTTTATATTTTTTGAACACCACACCCCCACTTATTATGCCCATTACATCGACAGTGTTTTCTTAATTGCAACACCACAAATGTCTAATTTTTAGCGTCAATTTCTAAAAAGGCACAAAAAATAATTAGTAAATTTATTCAACAGAAATATACAACTTATTTTTATTAATAATTGAATACTCAATGATATCAATAATAGCATGATATAAAGCTTTTGTTTCTTCAATATTTGTATTTACATTATAGAATTCAATGTCAGCTTTTGCTTCATCTAAATTAGTCACTTCAATTATGCCATTTTCTGTTTCGAAAAGTAAATCCTCTTGCCATATTTTAGTTATTCCCTTAAACCCATTACCATCTAATGATGGATTCAAGAGTAACATATGCATAAATGCATTAGGTGCAGATACTTTGAATTCTATTTCATCCTTTGAATTTACGGATAAAAAAACATATTTATCATCATC
>NZ_JAXFPY010000040.1:0-9948 GCF_034179385.1 Anaeroplasma sp. | reverse complement strand
AGACTTATCATAATCGCTTAACATTTCTGCCGCCTCCTTTATGATTAGGGAATTATCTTCTAAATATTTTCCAATATCCTTTGTAGATAATAATTTTAACGCCCTATCTAATTCCATTTTACTATCTTCAGGAATTTTTTCAAGGGAGACTAAGTATAATTCCATATCATCATAAACTCTTTTTGTTGAAAAGTTAATGTTTGCTATTTTTTGAATCCAATCATCACCTTCAATATCATATTTATATATGAAGATTACCTTTGATCTTTTCTTCCTATAGCCCTTTTCCTTATATTCATAAGATTTTGAATGTAATAAAGATAAATAATAAAATCCTCTAGAAACATCATAAATATATTCTCCATATTCATTCTTTTCCTTTGAATTCATACCAATTTGTGCTTCTAAATCAATAGTTAAATCCATGCTTACAACCTTAATGTCATAATTCACTGTTTTTAAGGTACATAAATCTATTCTCTCGTATCGGTTAATGTAATATCGGATTCCTTTAAATCTAAGTTACAAATCCCATTGAGTAATAGAGTTAAATAATTCTTCTTTCTTTTAATTAACTCCTTGAAATAATAATCGGTTAGACCGATGGCCTCTAATCTTTCTTTCATTTTTTAATCCTCTTTTCTATTTATTTTTTTGATTAGCTTTTTTGCCTTTCATATAATAAATAGTCAAAATCCTTAAAAAATTTTCACGATTATAAAAAAAACTGTAAAAAATGTTAAATATGATAATCAAGTGCGGTTTGAAATAGTAAATCCATATCTTTTTTTGAGGGATACACATTACCTAATTTTTATAAACCGAGATTTTATTGTGTATATTTGAGGCTCTTTTGAATTTCTTTTAGAATATCTCCAACCGTTTCTATTTTTATCCAATTTTTCTCTGAAATTTTTATTTCAAAAGCCTCTTCAATTTTACACATTATGTAGATGAAGGTAATAGAATCCAATGATTTTTGAGTGTTAATTTTTGTGTCCTCACCAATTTCTATTTCTTGGAATTCTAAAATATTTTCCTTTAGAATAAAGATAAGCTTATCTTTAATTTCTTCCCTAGATCGTATGATATTTTCCATAGTAACCTCTATTCATTAAAATTAATTTCATATCTTTTAACCTTACCATTACTCTTTTTTGGTAAGCCTTCTGGTATTGCTATAACACGAACAATTCTTTTTGATCTTGGCTGATACCTATTGTATTCATCTATATCATCCATATAAGAATCAATTTCGCTTTTATATACTTTTCCTAAGCATAGTACGACATTACCATCCTTATCTGTACCTAAGGCAAGCTCGCATACACCAAGACGCCCCATGAGTTCCTCCTCAACCTCAGGTAGGAATACCTTAGTACCATCAAGAAGAACAAGGGTGTCTTTTTTTCTCCCCTTTAGGTGCAATAAATGATTATCATCAAAGGCACCTAAATCACCTGTTTTAAAATAGCCATCTATCGTAAATAAATCCTCATATCCGTTATTATTAGGATAATATCCTTCAAAAATCGTTTCCTCTGATTTTACTAATATTTCATAATCATCCGCAATTTTTATATCATCTAATGGACATACGCTAAAGGCTCTTGGGTTATCCCCTAAGGATAGTGCAACTCCAGAGGAGGTTTCGGTAAGTCCATAGCCAAAGGATACGCGAATGCCCATAGAAGATATTGCCGTTAAAACGGGATTTGGGCAATCTCCAGCACCAATTAATACCAATTTCAATTCTTTGTTAAATAATTTCTTTAAAGCCAAAAATGCAGCCATTTGAGGAACTAAGCTCACTGCCGTTGGCTTAAAATAATCAAAATCATGGAAGATATGGTTCATACCCCTAGATAAAATGATGGATGCTCCATTTTCCCATGCCCAAAGCCATCCGCAAATAAAACCAAATACATGGGATAAAGGTAAAGAGCATAATAGCTTGTCCTGAGGCTTTAGCTCAAGTAGGCAAGAACCGTTATATACTGCTGCACAAAGCTTTTCCTCTGTCAGTATTACAGCCTTTTCCTTAGAGGTTGTACCAGAGGTGAAAAATAAGATTTTTCCTTCAGGAGGAGTATCCATCTTTGGTGGAAGCCTTAGATCTTTTTTTATATCCTCTGAACCGATAATCAAATCACACCCGACGGTAGAGATTTCTTCTTGTATTATAGATATATTATCCGCTTGGGATAATAAACAGATTGTAATTTTATTATGGATATAGGCTAAAATTGCAATTAGGGTATCCAGATTCCCATCACAAAGGATTCCTACACATTTTTTATCCTTTAGAACAGGATAGGTTAACACTCTATTTTTAATATGCTTATAGGTTAAGTTTAAAATTTCTCCATTATCATCATAGGATAATGCTAATGCGTGCTCATACTGATTATTTATCATTTCGAGTATGGTTTTATATTTTGTTTTGGTATACATAAATACCTCCCAATTCCATTTTCTATAATTTCATTCATCGAATACATATTTCTTTTAGTATAATATTTTTTAAATCTTTATGCAAATAGAAGTATAGGTTTTACAAAACAATATAGAAGAATAATGCCATTATTAAAACATTGTCAAAGGAATGTTTTTATAGTATAATCTATAAACGAAGTTTAAGATTAAGGATTAGGACTATGAAATCGAATTACACACCAAATTTTTACAAGGACATTCCAATTCCATATTTTGTATGCAGGGTTGAATTGAATTTAGATAGCTCCCTTAAGGATGTTATTTTTAGCTATGTCAATGTAGAGTTTTGTCATGTTGCATCTAAGAAGGAAAAGGATCTTATTGGAAAATCCTTTTTTGAAATATTTCCAAAATCCTATCAAACCTGGTGTGATGAATTTTATAGAGCTGCATATTTAAAGGAAAAATTTTATAATTTTAGATTCTTAGGGGATTTAGGCTATTTCATTGCATATTCTATGGCACCTACAGATGAGGAGGGTCATATAAGCTGTGTATTCTTTAATATCGATGAGCAAAATAAGAAATCTGAGGAATTAAAGAAAGCCTTTATGACCGATGATTTAACCATTCGTATCGCAAAGATATTGAATTCAAATATTCCCTATAGTGTTGCGATGAATCAGGTATTAAAGGAATTAGGTAGAGCGATTGATTCGGATAGAGCCTATATACTTGAGACTGCCGGAATCAAAATTGATAATGTATTTGAATATACTAAGGAGGATGTTCCATCCAACGCTCATCAACTAAAAAATATTCCATTTTCTATTCTTAAGGAATGGACCAATAATTCTTCTGAAAATGGCTATATAGAAATGGATGATATGGATGCCCTAGAGGATGAAAATCCATATCTTTATGAAGTATTTCATAATGCTTTAGTATCTAGAATCTTTGTATATCCTCTTTATAGTGAGGGGAAGGCGAGTGGATTCTTATGTGTAGATAATTATTCCTACGATAAGAATTTAAATTTCTTAAAGCTTATTAGTGATACTGCAGGATTTATATCGGCAAGGGTTGCAAATCATATTTTAGTTAAAAGACTTGAAAAGGCATCGAAGTCCGATGTTTTAACTGGATTATTGAATCTATATGGCTTTGGTGAAGAGGTCCAGGCCTTCTATAAGGCAAATAAGAAAAATCGATTTGTATATGCTGTAATGGATATCGATGATTTTAAAACAATTAATGATTTATATGGACATCCTATTGGAGATTTAGCTTTAAAATCCTTCTCTAAGGCTTTAGTAAGGAAATTTGGTGCTAAAGCTATTATTGCAAGAACAGGTGGAGATGAATTCTCTATTGTATTTAAGGAAAAAAGCTATGATAATGTAGAAGAAACCCTAAGAGAATTTGTTAAGGCGGATAAGCATTATACCTATAAGGGTGTAACCTATCCATTTACGGTTTCCCTAGGTTATGCTATATATCCAATGGATGGTATTCAATTACAGGATTTATATGCGGCTGCAGATAGTGCCCTATACCATGTAAAATTCCATTCAAAGAACGACTTTGAAAGATACAATCCATCCATGATGCTTGGGCAAAGACAAAGGATTGGTTTTTCCTTGAAGGAAATTACAAATAATGTTCCTGGAGTAATCTTTATATACCAAGCGGAAAGTGGAAGAATATTATATGCAAATTCCGATTGTATTCGCATGTTTGATTGTGAAAACCAGGATGATTTTATGAATTATGTTGGTTATAATTTCAAAGGTATGGTGTATAGTGAGGATTACGATAGGGTAGAACAATCGATTTGGGAGCAAATTCATTCAAATGATAAAGAGAACAGGGAGTATGTAGAATATAGAATCAAAACGAAGAAGGGTAAAATCAAGCATGTTAGAGAGTTAGGCCATTTCGTTTATGATGAAAGATTTGGGAATGTATTTTATGTACTTGTAATTGATGGTTTAGGAAATGATGTATAGTGGAGTTTTATGAAAGAGGAAAAGAGATTATTAAAAAAAGATATTATAGAGATTAATGACAATAAGCTCTTTGGCTATAAGGTAGTAAGAGAAGAGACTATAAAAAGTGGTAAGATGGATGTAGAATATGTCATTATGGAAAGAGATAAGAACTTAAGAGATTATATTACTTTAAAAAATCTTGAGGATGCTTATTACAAGGCGAAAAATAATATTAAAGAATATAAACCTATGAAGGAAGGATTAGCCCTATTCTTGTTTTTACTTTTGATTATTCCAGGCATTCTTTATGTTTCTAAAAAGAGAAAAGAAAAGAAATTTATTCTTGAAAATAATCAAAAAATGAAGCAAGAAATGGCAAAAATCATTCAAGAGGGTGAGCAATATAGAAGATAGAATTCCTAGTGGAATTCTTTTTTCTAGGGAGTAACCTATTGTGTAGTATAACAGAAATGATGAAAAAGAGGAAGAAACATGGGCTTTTTTAAAGAAAAATATGATGCGATCATCATTGGTGGTGCATTAGCGGGAATGAGCTGTGCACTTGAGCTTCAATCCAAGGGAAAAGATGTATTAGTTTTAGAAAGACATAACCTACCTGGAGGGCTTGCAACAAGCTACGTCAGAGGTGGCGTTGAAATGGAGGCTACACTTCATGAAATGATGTGTATTGGACCTAAGGATAAACCACTTACCATAAGAAGATTTTTAGAGGGAATGGGAGTTATGGTCGATTGGCTAAGAGTGCCTGAGGCCTATAGGATTTATGTCCCAAAAGAGAATATAGATATTACACTTCATGCTGGCTTTAATGGTTCCATTGAAAATGATATTTTCGTTCCTGGTGAATTCGAAATGGCTCATGAGATCGATAGAGTATATCCTGGTACATTTAAAGAGGTTAATCGATTAATGAATTTATGTACGGATGTATATAATTCTGTAAATGCATTATCGGTTAAGCCCATGAATAAGCTTCAAATGATTTTGCATCATTCAAATTTGGTAAAAACAGCAGGATATTCCACAGAGGAGGTATTAAAAACCTTTGATTTACCTAAGGAGGTTTTGGATATCTTAAAGGGCTATTGGATTTATGTTGGTTCTCCCTTTAGTGATTTACCCTTTACGATTTATGCTGTATTAATGGGGGATTATTTTGTTGGTGGATCTTACGTATGTAAGGAATTCTCTCATGAGCTATCCTTACGTATGCAGGAGCGGTGTATGGATTTAGGCGTTCAATATGAATATTCTCAAAATGTTGAAAAAATCTTAGTTAAGGATGGCCATGTGTATGGTGTAAAAACGACTAAGGGAGATACGATATATGCAGATTATGTAGCCTGTAGTGCATACCCGAATACCTGTTATGGCAAGATGATTGAGCCTAAAACTCTAGTACCTAAGAGTGCATATAGAGATTGTAACGCAAGAGAAATGGGACTTACGGTTGTCAGTGTTGTTTTAACATTAGATAAAAGTCCTCTTGAATTAAATATTAAGGATTATTCTGTATTTTCATGTGAGGGGGATATGGATTTAGATCGAATCTTTGAGCAAGGTAAAACCCTAGGGCCTTATGATTATCTAACAACGATTTGTCTAAATTATGCGAATCCAGATTGCACACATGATGGAGAATGTAGTCTATCCATTACCTATCTACCTAGTCCAGAGGCATTCGTATCTGTTACTTGTGAAAATTACCACGAGGTAAAAAGAAAAATGGCTAGAGATATGATCGAGTGTGTTTCTAAGCATCTAGGTGTAAATTTGTTTGATCATATTTTGGAAGTTGAGGTAGAAATGCCTCATACGGTTGCCCATTATTCATCGAATTATATGGGTGGTATTTATGGCTATAAGCATTCTATGGATGATCATGTAATCGCAAGATTATTCATGGAGAATAATGAAAATTATATCAAAGGCTTAGCCTTCTGTGGCGCTCATGCGATCAATGGTGATGGTATGTCCTCTTGTATTTCTAATGGTAGAAAGGCAGCAAGCATTTTACTTAAGCAAATGGAAGAGGAGGCAAGATAATATGACAAAAATAAAAGGACTAATAGAGGATATTAGTGGTGCTATTCGTGTTACGAAAAAAAGAGAGGAAGCATTTAAAAATGCGAAGGATGAAAATCTATATGTTGACCCTATTAACCAAGTGGCAAGAGCGCTCCATCCATCTCCATTTCTAGTTAAGGTTATAAAAATAGAGGATGTTTCTATAACCTCTCGTATGTTTACATTTCAGGCAGTAAATAATCCATTACCTATCTTTCAAGCAGGAAATTATGTGTCTATACGTGTAAAAATTGGAAATACAGTAACCTCAAGACCTTATTCGATTTCTAGTGCTCCATATGAGGCAAGAGGGGAAAATGGATTCTTTAGCATTACCGTAAGAAGAGGTGAGGATGGTACAGGCTTTGTTTCAAATTATTTATATGATCATTTAAAAATTCAAGATACCCTAGAGGTTGAAATGCCCTTTGGTCATTTCTATTTCGAATCCTTAAGAGATTCTAAGGATATTGTAGGAATTGCGGGTGGTTCTGGTATTACACCATTTTATTCTATGGCCAAAGAAATTGCTCATGGTACATTAGATTATAATTTAACTATTCTATATGGTTCCTTATCCCATCTGGATATCATTTTAGAAAAAGAACTTGATGAAATTGAAAGAAAATGCGAAAGAATTAAGGTGATTCATGTACTATCCGGTGAAAACGCAAAGCTAAACCCTCAAGATTTAAAGGGCTATATTAGCCGTGATATTATAAAAAAATATTCTATAGATCAAGACCCAAAAAATGGTAAGACAACCTATTTTATTTGTGGACCACTTCCTATGTATAAATACATTAAGGGTGAGCTTGATAGCCTAAATGTTCCAAAAAGAAGAATAAGAATGGAGGTCTTTGGAACAGATAAGGATGTATCTAAAATAGAGGGCTTTCCTATAGAAGTTAAAAATGAACAATATAAGATTACAGTAGTAAGAGGTATAAAGGAGGATGTTATTGATGCCTATGCGAATGAGCCTATTATCGTCGCACTTGAAAGACATGGTATATTGATTAGGAGCTTATGTAGAAGTGGCGAATGTGGAGCTTGTAGATGCAAGGTATTAGAGGGTGAATTTTTTATACCTAAGGATGTAGATTATAGAAGATTAGCCGATAAGAGATTTAATTATATACATACATGCTCATGCTATCCTTTATCCGATATGAAAATTAAAATTACAATTTTATAGAATTGTGCAATACTGCTGTATTGCCTTTTCTTTTTCTTATGATAAAATAAGTAAGGCTAGGAGTAAAAATTATGAAGATTTGGGAAAAAATTAAATTTTGTTTATATATTATTAGTGGTGTATTCATTTTAGTATTCAATCACGTTTCACTTTTACATGTACATTATGTGGATATCGTTGTAGGAACAGTAATGCTTGCCTATGCCATTGAGGATATGATAATATCCTGTATAAAGGGTATTGTTTCCCATAAAACAAAATTTTTTGAGTCTATTGTGCTTATATCCTTAGCTATCGTATTAATGTTCTTTACTTATGGAGAATATGGCTATCAAACAAGATTAATCATTTGGGGTACATGGTCTATCTTGCGTGAGGGTGATGAGATAACCGAGTGCGTTGTTCGTATGACACATAAGCGCCCTGCCATCATTTCCCTCGCTGAATCTATCGTCGTTATCGTTTTATCTATCGCAATGATTGTAGATCCTGTAGAGCATCATGCTCATGTCCATATGATTTTGCTTGGAATAGAACTAATCCTTGAGGTTATCTTCCCTATATTCTATGGCTTCTTAGATAAGAAAATTGAAAAGAAATTAGGCGCTGAAGCAGCAAGCACTGAAGAATAATTCAGTGCTTTTTTTAAATTTTAAAGTATAATATATTTGGAGGGTACGATTATGTTAAAGGTGTATGGTAGTAAAAATTGTCCAGATTGTAGGAATTTAAAGCTTAATTTTTTAAAGTATGGAATTGAATTTGAGGAAATTGAAATATTAGATTCATTAAAAAATTTAAAGGAATTCTTGCATTATAGAGATAACAACAAAGAAGTATTTGAAAGATTAATTGAAATAGGAGATATTGGCATTCCATGTATTATAAATGGAGATGATGTATTTACGGATTGGGAATCCTATTTATATGCTTTAGGCTTTAAAGATTTAATATATGAGGATTCTTTTAAAGATACCTGTTCTATAAATGGTAAGGGCTGTTAGAATTAAAAAAATATGGATTAATAGAAGTGGAGATATTATGAAGATACTACGAGTAACAGAGATAGTTAAATCAAGAACGGAATTGCTATATGAATTAAGAGAACCATTAAGACAACTAATACTACATTTATTTTTTGTGTATGAAATAAAGGATGATGCATTTGAGAATTATATTGATGAGATATATTTACTTTTACCTAACATAAGTAAGTGGCAGAAAACAAATAAATTCCCAACGAAAGAGTTCATAATGAATGTTCTTTGGGATGAGTGGCAAGATATTAGAGACAATATTTCATTTAATTTACTGGATATGACTAAAATCAAATATAGAAATTTTAGTAAAACTACTATAGATAAAGAATTTTACGATTTTTTATTCTCATATTTTTCTTGGATTAGTCAAGAGTTGTCAACTAAGGGTTTCGTTAGACTTCAAGATGTACATAACAAAATTAATGAATTATTGAGCAAGTAAGTAGGTGATATTATGAAGCAATATACAGTTTATTATTTATCTTTATCAGAAATAAAATTTTATAAAACCTATCTTTTAAGTCAAATTTCAGAGGAAAGAAAAAAGAGAGTAGAATCCTATATTCATGAGGAAGATAAGCTTTTATCCTTAGGTGCAGGCTATTTCATTCATAAATATTTTAAGGATGATGTTAAAAAAACAAAATCAGGTAAGCTTATCTCTCCTAAGGGATTCTTTAATATTTCTCATTCCAAAAAATATGTCGTTTTTGTACTTGCGGATAAGGAATGTGGAATTGATATTGAAGAAAAAAGAGAGGTCAAGAAAGAATTAATTGACTATGCCTTTAGTGATTCTGATAAGGAGCTTATGAAAAAGCCTGAGGATTTCTTTTTAATGTGGACATTAAAGGAGGCTATATCTAAGGCTGAGGGGTCAGGGCTTTCTGGTAAATCCATAAAGGATATTCCTGTAGGTACAGGATTAATCGAATATAAGGATGAAGCCTATATGGTTAAATTTACTACCTTAGCGGATTATTATATATCTGTTGCAGTAAAAACCGATAAACCTTTTGAAATTGTATTAAAGGAAGAAATTATTAAGTAATATGTTTGTGTTTCCCCAAAATTAAATATGCCCCTTAAAAAGGTAAAAAATAAATCCAGATTTTAGTCTGGATTTTAGTGCTTATATAGTGAAAAAAGGCCCCAAAAATGGTATAATATAATTGTGCAAAAACATCATAAACAA
>NZ_JAXFPY010000130.1:0-2265 GCF_034179385.1 Anaeroplasma sp. | reverse complement strand
TATAAATATCTACATGTCTTATTTTCTAATCTAGATAAAAATTCTTCTTTTGTTAATTCTTTACTCATATTTTTAATCCTCCATAGCTTTGGCTAAATTTAATATTACCTTTAGTTCAATGATTTAAATCAACAGGTGTCTTTGATACCTTTCCTTCTTCATTTAAAATGACTAAAATATAGTCAAATTATTTGAAGGACTTTCTTCATTTATTTTGATAATATTATTTATTATTAGTTTCATATTAAAATGCTAATCTACAATTTGGTATTTTATGCTTAACTAATTCTCTTTTTGAATAATCCATATTTATATCCTCCAATAGTAGTTTACTCATTATTGTGGACATAATAAGCCACAATAAAAAGAAGGTGGTTAATCTTCTAATTTATTTACATAATTCTTTAAATAATTTATATAATGACGCTTTACATCATCATTTATGATTTCCACCTTATTGTGAAGTGCAAATATGATATAAAATGGTTCAGCATTATTCTTTGTTTTCACTGTATATATTTTATTTTCTTTATCTAGAGTACCCTTAAATTCAAAATATCTATCAATCATAGATGCATCTCTATCATTAAAATATTTTAATTTTAGTTCTATAGTTTCTTCAGTTTCATCAAATATACCATATATTAATAATTCTTCACCAGTTTGTTTTGTTAATGATTCATTTGGTGTAAATGAATCAGTTAGCTTAATATTCGATATTTTATCTATATCATATTTTCTTAAGACTTGCTTAAATAAGCTATAGCCTCTTAGATAATATGTATGATGCGTATAATATATCTTATATGGCTCTACATCTATAGTTCTACCATCATAAATATTATAATCAAATCTTATTCTTTTATTTTCCTTAATTGCTGTACTTATAATAGATAAGACTTCTATATCATGGTCAGATATATAATTATCTCCATCTACATTTCTATTTATATTAGGTACTACTGGTAAGTCATGTAATGTTTTAAGTAATGATTCATTATTCTTACCAGATATAGTAAGTGCAAGCATTATATTATCTGGAATCATTAAGGATTTATCTAAGGAATCAATTAGCCTGTAGCCGCCTGTAGGACCAGTGAGTTGTTCAACACTATACCCATTTTGGTCTAGATCCTCTCTATAGCGCCTTACCTGGCGTGGGGTAACCTCAAGTAAGTCAGCTAATTCATCAATCTTAACATATCGATTCCTATGGCTATTCAAATAGAATAGCATTTTTAATTCTCTGGCGATGTGGGACATTAGTTTACCTTCTTTATATAGAACTGATTGTCAACATAAGACAATTCAAACAGATCAATCTCATAATATTTCATCAATTCTACAACATTCTGATGGTTACCATCAAAATAATGTATATATGGTAAAGAACTCTTATCAACTAAAATTCCTTTTTTAACTTTTTTTGAATACTTATCAAAATTTTTATTCAAAGTTTCATAATAGGTTTCTATTTCTAAAACGCACCTTAACAAGGATTCCTTACTGTTGATTTTTTTAGTTTCGACAATATAAAACTCCCTGTCATATTCGAATGCCAAATCAATTGCTCCTTTTCCTAAGGCTGTTCCTCGATTACATAAAGGAATTTCATAATCTACAATCTTTACTTTATCAATAGTTCCTATATGTTTCATGCAATGAACCATCTTTTTTTCTTCTTGCTTGGACTCACCTTTTCCTTTTGATGGTGTTGCAAAATACTCAGAATATGTTTTACATTGTTGAATACTTTTTTTGTGTTCTACATTAACACCTTTACCAATTCCAACATTTCGTATTCCAGGATTATATGTTGCTTTATCTAAAGACACCGGTTGTTCAAGTTTTAAATTGTTGGAAAGTCCAGCTAATATAATTCTAGCATTATCATCCGTATTATCTTCTTTTGAATTACATCCAACAATACTATCCTTCTTATAATAAAGACTTGTTTTACTTCCAAACTTTCTAATTAGTTCGTTCATGTTTTATCACCTTCCTTTATATTAGTATAACATATATTTATTCCAATTCTAGTTACAATTATGTTTAAAATAAACATTTAATATATCTTTTACTAGCTTGTTTGATGCAAATGCTTTAGCATCGTCAGGAATTTTTTCATAAATGTTTTGCATATATTTAAAATCATAATCAAAGGATATATTAAGCTTTAATGATTTAATATAATCATTCATAAATGTATTTACTCTAGATTTAAATATCGTTGCAAGCAATGATGGTTTATCAAAATCATATACT
>NZ_JAXFPY010000129.1:0-7742 GCF_034179385.1 Anaeroplasma sp. | reverse complement strand
GAAAAAATTCCTGAAGATAGTAAAATGGAATTAGATAGGGCGTTAAAATTATTATCTACAAAGGATATTGGAAAATATTTAGAAGATAATTCCCTAATCATAAAGGAGGCGGCAGAAATGTTAAGCGATTATGATAAGTCTAGCGAGGCTAGAAGATTAAGGGATGCAAGATTAAAGCAGGAATACGAAGAGGGCGTAAGGCTTGAGGCTGCCAAGGATGAGGGTATTGCCCAAGGTAGAGAAGAAGGCATTGCCTTAGGCGAAGGCATTGCTGTAAAAAAACTATTCCAAAATGGAATGAAAAAGGAAGAAATAGCAAAACTACTTAATTTAAGTCTTGAAGAGGTAGAACATTATACAAAATGAAAAATGGGTGCTCGTGCACCCATTATTCATTTTCTTCAACTAAAGCTTCGCCTTTTTCATTAATTGTATATAAAGGTACGATATCCTCATCTAATTCTTCGGGTTTATACATTTTAGAGGTATATAATATTCCATCTAAATGGTCATATTCATGCTGGAAAACAATGGCAGGATATCCTGTAAGAAGCATAGATATATTTTTTAGCTTTCTTGTATTAAAATCATATATTGTACCTTTAACCTTAATAGACATATGTCTTGGTGTAACTAAACCCTCTGTAGTTCTATCTACAGAAAGACATCCTTCACCACCAGGAAGATATGTCATTTTCTTTGATGTAGCTACAATTTGTGGATTAATCCAAGCATAGCAATATTGTTTTTGCTCCTCATCTAGGAAATCCACACAGTTTATTGCGAACATTCTTTTTTCAACACCAACCTGTGGTGCTGCAATACCAACACCAGGTCTGATTTTATATTTTTCTACAAGCTCATCTACAGCAGATACAACCATATATTCGTATAATCCACGAATACAAGCCTCATCATCGCTAGATAGTGGTAGAGATACCTTTTTACATTTTTGATTTAATAAAGCATTTCCTTCTTTTACAATATCTTTTTCTAAATACATTTTTATCACCAAAGGTATTATAGCATATTATCAGGAAATTACAATTATTGAAAATGGGCTAAATATTTATTAAAATGATTGTGAGGTACAGTATGGAAGATTTAGTTAAGGAATATATTGATGAAATAATAAACAGCGATGATTTTAAGAGACTTCTAAAATTAAAGGACATAATCCATAAGGAATATGCCCCTTTAATCATTTCCTTTAAGATGAAGGAAGCAGAATATATAGAGGCTAAGGAAAGACCAGAAATTTTTGATTTAAATCAAAGGCAGAAGGAGTTTTCTATGGCTAAAGCAAATTTATATTCTAAGGAATATGTTAAGGAATATTTCATGCTTGAAGAGAAAATAAATAAGAATATAAATAACGATTTAGATGAATTAAAGAATTTAATATCGAATAAGTTTTTAAAAAGCCCATTTTTGTTATAGGATTATTCTTGACTAACATAAATTGACTTTGCTAAAATGATGTAGATCAGGCGCATAATGTATGGCAGCCGGGCTTAGGCAACAGGATTACCTGTGGGACGAAATAGAAGTCTGCAGGGTTACCTGCAGGGAAGGGCAGGTATTTTTTTTATGGATGAAAACGAATATACCAAAGAGATTGCCAAGGTTGGAATTATTACGATTCTTTTCAATTTAATATTGACCATTTCTAAGGTTGTTGCAGGTATTTTGGCAAAATCAACATCTCTTATTTCAGATGGTATTCACAGTGCATCCGATGTTTTATCGACGATTGTCGTTATTGTAGGTGCCAAAATGGCATCGAAAAAGGCGGATAAGGAGCATCCCTTTGGGCATGAGAGAATGGAATCTGTTGCACTGGTAATATTAGCCGTAATGCTATTTATTACTGCAGGAACGCTTATGTATAATGGCGTAACCTCCATTATTTCCTTCTTTAAGGGAGAATATGAGAATCAAACTGGAGTATTCCTATATATTGCTTTAGGCTTTGCGATTACCTCGATTATCGTTAAGGGTTGGATGTATTTTTATACGAATGCTAAGGCAAAAAAATTAAAATCAGAAACGTTAAGAGCGGATGCTATTCATCACTTGACGGATTCCATTTCAAGTATTGCATCTGTTATAGGTATTATAGGTTTAATTTTAGGTGGTAATATTTTAATATTAGATCCTATTATGACGATCGTCATTTCTTTATTTATTCTAAAGGTTTCTATTGATATTTTTAAGGATGGTATAAATGAATTAATCGATAAAGCAGCTCCAGACGATTTCTTAAAAAACATTCACGAAGATATTCTAAATTATCCTGGAGTATTAGCTATTAATGATTTGAAAAGTAGAATGTTTGGAAGCAAAATTTATATTGAGCTTGAAATTGCAGTATTAGATACTCTAAGCGTAAAGGAGGGCCATGATATTGCAAAGGGAGTGCACGATATGCTAGAGGGAAAATATGATAATATTAAACATTGTATTGTCCATATAGACCCATACTCTATTTCAATAGAAGAAAATGAAAAATAAATGAAAATACTTCAATAACAATGAAATCAGCCTATTCGGCTGATTTTTAAATTTTTTATGATATAATCATAAAATGTGAGGCGATTTATATGGATAAGTTTGAAGAAATTAGCAATTGCTTTCATGCAATTAAACACAATATAATAACCTGTAACGAGTTAGATAAGAATTTATTTTCTTTTAGAGATTATAAGGATTGGTTAGATGCTTATAAAAAAAGAAGTGTTGCGGTAAGAGCGATCTATAAAAAGAATACAGAAATGGTAAATGTAATTAATTCTTATTTAGATAAGGATTTAGACTCTAAAGAGTATGATGCCCTATATATGGGCTATAGAACTCTAGAGGATAGAGATTTACATGATTCTTATTTTATTATTCGTATCATTGATAAGCTCATCCCTTATTATGAGAATATAAAGGATTATAATAAGTTAATTCATTTATATCAGGATAGATGCTACGAATATGGTTGTTTTTTAAGATTAGATGATTCTGCCTTAGAGCAATTAAAGAGCGATTTACATAAGATTAAAGATTTAAGAGTGCATTATAAGGACTTAACTAGCATCAATGAAAGAAGATTAATCTATGTAGCTTACTATAATATTTTAAAAACATTACCTGAATATAGTAACAAATACAATCAGGATATTATAGATGCATTTAAAGAAGCTAAAGCATTTTATCAGTCGAGCGAGATAAAGGATATGATGGACCAAGAAATTGCACATCATGAAGGTAATTTATTAAATATAATGCTACTACATAGCTTTATGTATTATTTAGATGATGGATTATCTCAGCAAATGGAATATATTGATTTAATTGATGAAATCAAGGATACATTTGAGGACGAAATGGATACAGATTTATGTAATGCAGTATTGAATTATTTTCATGATCAAATGAATGATGAGGAATTTGTTTATTATTTAAAGAATTATTTAGGATTCTATTTAAATGATACAAATGAATTGACCTTCAATGAATCCAGTGATGAAATCTTTATTCGTGCAGAAAACCTATTTAATACGGCATTTATGTTCTTTGATTTTTTAAATTGCTCCTATTTGAGTATAAATGAAAGACAAAAGGAATCCTTAAATATAATAAAGGCTATTGCTAGCTTTTTAAATAGAATTCCTCAGGAAAAATATACGATTGCCTTTGATGAGGCAGCATCTACTCTAATTCGTAAGGCGCTACCTTTTATTTCCTCTATTGAGGATAAGGAAAGATTATTAAGGGATATTTTAGTGAAGAATCAACCAGGTAATTACATGCATTCTTTGATGGTTGAAAGGTTATCCTTGGGCATTTTAGATTATATAAATCATTCGAAGGATTTATTATTAAATGAATTCTATAAGATTGGTTTTTCGAATTATGATGAATTAAAATCCTATGTTGCAAGAGCCGCAAGAATTCATGATTTAGGTAAATCCTTATCTACAGGATTAATTACACAGCAATATAGAAGCTTAACCGATTTAGAATATAAATATGTGAAGAAGCATCCAGAAAAGGGTTTAGCATTAATCGGTAATGATAAGGATTTTGCACCATATTTTGATGTTATGCTTGGACATCATAAGGATTATGATGGTAAAAATGGATATCCTGTATACTTTGATAATACGAAA
The DNA here is from genome assembly GCF_034179385.1 of Anaeroplasma sp. Lineage (NCBI taxonomy): Bacteria > Bacillati > Mycoplasmatota > Mollicutes > Anaeroplasmatales > Anaeroplasmataceae > Anaeroplasma > Anaeroplasma sp. The sequence continues at coordinate 3,582 of NZ_JAXFPY010000129.1, read as the reverse complement.
TCTAAATATAAGATTGTCATTGATTTAATTAGGATTGCAGATGCAATAGATGCAGGTACGGATTGCTATGGAAGAAATTATTCCTTTGGTAAGAATTTTGATATGCTTTTGCAAGAACTTGTCGATGGCAAGGGCACAAAATATAATCCATTTGTTGTTGAATTTATAAGAAATCATTCGAATTTAATGAATGAGCTTAGATACTATACCATTGATGGTAGATATGAACAAATATATAATACATATTTTAGATAGGAGTTAAGATTATGGCTTGTACAACAATTTTAGTTGGAAAAAAGGCATCTTATGATGGCTCTACTATGGTAGCTAGAAATGACGATGGTCATTTTGACACAAAGAAGGTTATTGTAGTAAACCCAGAAGATCAGCCAAGAAAATATAAAAGTGTCATTGGTATGCTTGAAATAGAGCTTCCAGATAATCCAATTGGATATACCTCTGCACCAAGTGTAGATAAAACACATGGCATTTGGCCTGCAATGGGTATTAATAAGGCAAATGTTGCGATGACTGCAACAGAAACCATCACATCAAATGCGAGAGTGTTAGGTGCTGACCCATTAGTTTTTCCAAAGAAAAAGGAGAATGAAGGTGAAGAGGATATTCCAGGTGGTATTGGCGAAGAGGATTTAGTAACTTTAGTTTTACCTTACATAAAAACTGCAAGAGAAGGCGTTATACGTTTAGGTGGCTTACTTGAAAAATATGGTACCTATGAAATGAATGGTATTGCCTTTCATGACGAAAATGAGGTATGGTGGTTAGAATCTATTGGTGGACACCACTGGATTGCAAGAAGAGTTAAGGATGACGAATATGTCATTATGCCAAACCAATTTGGTCTGGATCGCTTTGATATAGAGGATGCTTTTGGGGACAAAAAGGAAAATATGTGCTCTAGTGATTTATTAGAATTTATAGAAAAAAATCATTTAGATTTTAACAATAATGGAGTATTTAACCCTAGAAACATCTTTGGGTCTCATACGGATTCTGATCATGTATATAACACACCAAGAGCTTGGTTTATGGGAAGGTATTTTAATCCAAAAACTTATAAATGGGATGGAGATAATGCGGATTTCACTCCAGAATCTGATGATATTCCATGGAGCTTAGTACCAGAAAGAAAGATTACACCTGAGGATATAAAATATATATTATCTAGCTATTATCAGGGTACACCTTATAATCCATATCAAAAAGCAAATGACCCAAGAAAGGGCATATATCGCCCTATCGGCATTTCTCGTACAGGTATTATGGCAATTACACAAATTCGTCCATATGTTAAAGATGAAATAAAAGCAATTGAATGGTTATCCTTCGGTTCAAACCCATTCAATTCCTCCTTACCACTATATACGAATGTACTTGAATTACCAGAGTATGTATCGAATGTTACCTTAGATGTTTCTACAGATAATTTCTTCTGGGTAAATCGTTTAATTGGCGTTTTAGCAGATGCAAATTATGGTACATGTATTCAGCATATTGAGCGTTATCAGCTTTCAGTATCCGCAAAGGGGCATGAAATCATCAACGAATATGATAAGAAATTTAATGAATCTGGGGATGTTTTGGTATTAGAGGAAGCAAACAATAAGCTATGTGAAATGGCGAAGAAGGAAGCTCAAAATACATTAAATAAGGTTTTATATCAAGCGTCTTTATCCATGAAATGTGGATATTCTAGAAGTGATAATTAATTAGGAAGGCATTGCCTTCCTTTTTATTTCTCAAAAAATAGTCTTGTCAATTCTTTTCTTTGGTATTATAATAGGGGTACAGTTGGGACAGTTGGTACAAAGGGGGCAGATTTTGTGCAGATTAGCGGAAAAGAAAGCGTATATGAGCAAATTATAAATCATTATAGAAAATATATATCCTTAGGCATATTAAAGCCTCTTGAGAAAATGCCTTCTGTCAGGGAGCTTGCGATTGAAATTGGTGTGAATCACAAGACTGTTGAAAGAGCCTATCAAGAACTGGTGAAGGAAGGATTAATTGAATCTATTCCAAAGAAGGGATATTTTGTTTCAGGCGAGAAAAAGAAAAATCCTATGATTAAGGATGTTTTAAAAAATCTATTCGATCAAGGAGTGACAAAAGAAGAAATCCTTGAGGAATTAGATGCGATATTAAGGGAGGATTTAAAATGATTCGTATTAAAGGAATTAAGAAGTCCTTTGATAAGCTTGTATTAGATGACTTAAATTTAGATATAGAGGATGGAACTATATTTGGACTTGTAGGTATTAATGGTGCAGGTAAATCAACACTTCTAAAAATTATGGCAGGAATCATAAAGCCAGAAGAAGGTCTAGTTTATTATGATGATAAGCCTATTTATGAAAATATTGAGGTAAAGAAGGATGTCTTCTTGCTTCCAGATGATCCATTTTATTCAAGAAATACAACACCAGAAAATCTTATTAAATTATATGAAGCCTTCTATAATTTAGATAAGATTGCTTATTTTGAATACTTAAATGGATTCCAAATACCACTTAAGAAGAGTATGTATAATTTTTCTAAGGGTATGAGAAGACAGGTGTTTGTCGCACTTGCTCTTGCAATAAAGCCCAAATACTTATTTTTAGATGAAGCATTTGATGGCTTAGACCCTTTGGCAAGATTAACCTTGAAAAAGGCTTTACTTAAGGTTCAAGAAGAAAACAACATGACGGTTGTTATATCGAGCCATTCCTTAAGAGAGCTTGAGGACATTTGTGATTCCTATGGGCTATTAGATGCCAAAAAGATTTCATCTAGTGGAAATATTAGTGAGCATTTAGAGGAATATCATAAATATATGATTGCCTTTGGTTGTGAAATGAAGGAAGAAGATTTCAATATAAAATTTATAACATTCAAGCAGGATAAGAGATTTATTACTGTGGTTGTAAAAAATAGTTTAGAAGAAATGACAAAACTGATGGAGGAATATCATCCTCTTGTCATCGATGAAATCAATATTGATTTTGAAGAGCTATTTATTATTGAGGTTGAATCTAGGGGGTATTTAAAATGAGAAAGTATTTCCTATATTTAATTAAGAAAAGATTTCCAATTTATTTAACAGCATTTATTATTTTCCTATTGCTATTTTTAGTTGTAAATAGAGAGGATAATATGATATATGAGGCACAAAATATCCTATATTTACGCGAAGGAATCGTTTCTGTTTATGTAATTTCCCTAGGGTTAGGCTTAGCTATAACCCCTATTGTTGAATTCTCATTTAAAATGAAAAAAATAACAATGGATCAAGCGTATTCCTTGCCTATAAAACGAGAGAAGCTTTATTTAACGAGATATATTATAGGATTTTTGGAAATCGTTGTACCATTTACTCTAAGCTATTTTATATCTTTGCTTGTCATTTTCCCTTGGGCAAATGCTTATTGCAATTTTCTTGGATTCTTTGCGTATTATGGAATGTTACTTGTTTCAGGATTTGTTGTATATTCCATTTTGGTATTCTTCTTTACAAAAGCGAATAATGTAATCGATGGTATACTTTGTACCTTAATGGCAACGATTATTTTATGGCCAGTA
>NZ_JAXFPY010000028.1:0-25214 GCF_034179385.1 Anaeroplasma sp. | reverse complement strand
ATAGATAAAGAAAGAGAGGTATTTATGTCTTTAGTAGAATATATTAAGCATGTATATTATGAAATGGATGGATTATTTTCTATTAATGATATTCAAGCTTTTATGAATATTGGATATAAAAAAGGAAAAGAGATCCTAAAGGATTTAGAAAGACTTCATATATTAGGCTATAGTGGCATGAAAAAGATTATGGTAGTAAGCTTAGATGAAGCCTTAAAAATATTAAATGATACAAAGGATTAGGGGGAATTTATGGATTATCAAATAAATAAAACGGAATTAAAAAGAGAATTGTATAAATATTATTATCCTTTAAACTTTGTAAGATTCAAGTTTACTAATTCCATTAAAAAAGCATTCTTTGAATGTAAGATTCCATATCGATATAGTTTATACATAGTATATGGAAATGGAACTACCCTATATAAGGAATATGAAGGGGAATATCTAGATTTGATGAGGAATTTATTTTCTAATTTGAATCATGAAGGATGTATTATTTCTTATACAGAGGATGAATATAATACTATACTTTACTATAAAATGGAATTTATCCTGAATATTGATTTGAATCATATTCCATTAAAATCTATTTTTGAAAATGGGTATTATTCTAAGCAAGGCTTAGATTATAGTGATATAGCGAATGTATTTCAAGTCTTAGAATTACCTAAGGAGGATTCATCAATGGGTATATATAATTTATATCAATACCTATTAGAACTAGTAAAGCCAAAGCAAGGAGGCAGTTTAATGTATAAATATATGGTAAGCTATGGATGGGATATTATTAGAAGTGATTTAGCCGAGGTATCAACGAAAGAAGAATATGAAAATGCACTTAAATCCTTTTGGAAGTACCCAAGATGCATTACCTTTGGTTGTTATACCATAAAAGAGGTAAAGGAGTGCTTAAGAAAAGATAAGCTTTATTACACCCAATATGTTGTAATTAAATCAAAAACAAATGAAATTGTGATGTCAAAGATTTCACTTTAGCATTTTATAAGCATAGATTGTTCATTGTTTACTGATCTATACCTTTTAATAAAATATAAACAACCATTTGACTATTTAATTATTTTTAAAACTATGGTATGATTCGTAGTGGAAGGATCATATATTTCATCGGATGATTCAACATTGATGTTCGAAATATAATCCAACCCTAATATTGATATGGATTCTTTATCCATAAAAAAACTCCTTTCGTGTATATGATTTCTAGCTAATTTCAATTATACATTAAAGGAGTTTTTTCTTATCTATTTAATTTTAAACAACGAATACATCTTTTCTTGAAAGCTAATATACATCTTTTAACTTTAAAGCTGTATATCATACATTGATTATTATAAATATTCCTATTTTTTTATGGTATAATGTTATTATGTTAACCAAAAGGTATTTCAATTTCATTGAAATTCGATTATAATATATCCCTACTCAAAAAAGGAGAATGCTCTATGCGTGGCTTATATATACATATACCATTTTGTAAAAAAATATGTAGCTATTGTGATTTCCCTAAATTAGTATCGAATGAAAAGAATTATAAAATCTATATAGATGCTATAAAAAAGGAAATTGATTCCAAAAAGGAAGATTTGGTAAATATAGATACCGTCTATATTGGTGGTGGCACGCCTAATGTATTACCAGATGAATTATTAATTGATTTATTAAAACATATTCATCCATACATTATGAATGCGAAAGAGGTAACGATAGAAGCCAATCCGGAGCTTATAACTATAGCACAAGCAGATATATTCTATGAATATGGAATTAATAGAGTATCCTTAGGTGTAGAATCGACATCGGATTCCTCCTTAAAGCTTTTAGGTAGGGGGCATAAAATAGAAGATGTTACCAAAGCAATTGCTATTTTAAGGGATAAACATATTCAAAATATCAATTTGGACTTCATTTTTGGCTATCCAATGGAAACTTTAGATAATCTAAAGAGTGATCTTGAATATGTTTATAAGGAAAATGTACCTCATTGTTCCTTTTATAGTTTAATCTTAGAGGATAAAACAATATTCTCCTATTTATTATCTAAAGGAGAATTAAAGCTTTTAGATGATGATCTTATTGCTGATATGTATGATTATATCAATAAGGATTTATACAATCATGGCTATAAGCATTATGAGATATCAAATTATGCAAAAGATGGCTATGAATCCATTCATAATGAGCTTTATTGGAAGGAAATGGAATATGTAGGTATTGGTATGGGCGCATCAGGCTTTATTAAGCCTTATCGCTATACGAATTATAAAACCTTAAAGAAGTATCTTGAATGTATAGAGGAAGAAAGAATTTTAATACCTCTAGAAGAAGAAAAAAAGGAATTCATGATGCTTGGGCTTAGAATGCTTGAGGGGATATCCCTATCGTATTACGAATCGAAGTACCATTCTTCACCAATAATCGATTTCGATTTGTCTAAGCACATCGATAGCGGACTTTTAAAAATTGAAGGAGATAGGCTATTTATACCAGAGGATAAGCTTTTTATAGCCAATATCGTCTATGAAGAGTTTGTCTAAAAAAAATTCAAAAGGTATCTAGTATATAAAACTAGATAATAAGATAAAGATTATTTTAAATGGTTATATAAAATAATATATAAAACGATAACTAAAAACATTTGCATTTTGAAAAATAAAAAATTCAAGTTTTATCTAGTTATTATAATTAGATTATCTCATATCATTGTGTTTATATATTTGTTTAATAAAATAAATTATTTAGTTTTAATAAACATATATGTTTTGAAATAATTCAAAGGATGGAAAAATGAAGAAAAAAGAAGAAAAAGAAGTTATATTTTATGAAATTTCAGATTTTGATTACTATTTACAAAGTATGCGTAAGAGTAAAAATACAATTTCTGCATATATTTCGGATTTAAATCAGTATGCGGAGTTTTTACATCGATATGAGCATATCGATGAGGTAGATCAAATTGAAAGAGAGGATATAATTAAATATATCGATTCGTTAAAGAGAAAGAATTTGTCGAAGCAATCCATCGCAAGAAAAATCATTGCGATTAAGGATTTCCATAAATATCTTTCAGAAGAAAATAATATTAAAAATCCTGCAGAGATGATCGATAGACCAAAAACGGATAAGACGCTTCCTGTAGTTTTGACTGTAGATGAGGTGGAAGCTATGATCAATTCTATCGATGGAGATGATCCTATTTCCTTAAGAAATAAGGCCATGATGGAGCTTTTATATGGATGTGGGCTTAGAATTTCAGAACTGTTATCTTTAAAGATAACAGATATACATCTAAAGGAGGCCTATTTAGTCGTTATTGGTAAGGGAAATAAGGAAAGAATGGTTCCGGTTGGTGAAATGGCTATTCTTGCAGTAAGAAGATATGTAGATAAGGGATGGTTAGATTTAACCCCTAAAAATGGGAATTTATTATTCTATAATTATCAAAAAAAGCCCCTATCTAGACAATCGGTTTTTAAATTTATTAAGAAGCTTGCGGAGGATAATGGAATAACAAAGGAAATTTCTCCGCATACATTAAGGCACTCCTATGCTACACATTTACTTGAGGGTGGAACAGATTTAAGGGTAGTACAGGAGTTACTGGGTCATGAGGATATTGCGACTACACAAATTTATACACATATCGATAAATCTAAGCTAAAAGCAATTTATGACCATTCCCACCCACTTGCAATGGATAAACATAAGGAGGAGTAATAAAGATGTTTAAAAGAATTTTTGTTATTGTTGCAGATTCCCTAGGCTGTGGAACTGCACCAAGAAGCTCTGAATTTGGAGATTTTGGAGCAAATACTATTGCTCATATCGCAGAGCACGAAGGAGGCATTAAATTACCTGTAATGGAGTCTATGGGCTATGGAAATATTACAGATATTTTAGGTGTTAAAAAGGTAGATAACCCTAAGGGTTATTATGGTAAGATGGATGAGGCATCGAATGGTAAGGATACTATGACAGGACATTGGGAAATGATGGGTATTTTAACAGAAAATCCATTTAAGACCTTCACGGATAATGGCTTCCCAAAGGAATTAATTGATGAGCTTGAGGAAAAAACGGGTCATAAGGTTATCGGTAATTATGCAGCATCTGGTACTGAAATTTTAAAGGAATTAGGTGAAGAACATATTAAAACGGGTGCAATGATTGTCTATACATCCGCAGATTCTGTACTTCAAATTGCTTGTCATGAGGAGTATTTTGGACTTGATGAGCTATATCGCTGCTGCGAAATTGCAAGAGAAATTTGCATGAAGCCGGAATGGATGGTAGGAAGAATCATCGCAAGACCATTCTTAGGAAAGACAAAGGATACTTTTAAAAGAACTACAAATCGTCATGATTATGCACTATCTCCAACCTCAAGAACTACTCTAGACGAGCTTAAGGATAAGGGATATTCTGTAGTATCCATCGGTAAGATTAAGGATATTTTCAATGGCTGTGGCATCACAGATGCCTATAAAAATCTATCTAACCACAATGGTATGGAGCATGCATTTAGTGTTGCTAAACAGGATTTTACAGGCTTAGTATTCTCTAATTTAGTTGATTTTGATGCCCTATATGGACATAGAAGAGACCCTAAGGGATACCATGATGCTATCGAAGAATTTGATAGAGATTTAAAAACTTTGATGGATTTATTAAACGATGATGACTTACTCATGATAACTGCAGACCATGGAAATGACCCAACCTGGAGTGGTACAGATCACACTAGAGAATATGTTCCAATTCTAGTTTGGGGCAAGAAATTAAAGGGTGGAGATTTAGGTACAAGACGATCCTTTGCAGACATTGGAGCAACCATTGCTGAGAACTTTAATGTTAAAGCCCCAGAGGTTATTGGTAAATCCTTCCTTTCTGAATTAAAGTAAAAAAATTACTCTCATTTGAAAAAAATGGGAGTTTTTTCTTTTTACAGTGAAAAAATGCCTTAAAATTTGTCTTTAAATCAATTTTTGGGCATATAGCCCTAAAAGTATCAAGGAAAAATTGAAAAACGCAAAATAAAGGCAGAAAAAATAGTAAAAATGGCCTGGAAGCAGTAAAGAAGAAGTGAAAACGAGTGAAAAAACGATGAAAACAAAGGTTATGGTTTTCATAATTAGATAATTTTGGTATGAAATGGGGAAAGGAATATCCTTAGCCTTAGAGGCTCAAAACAAAAGAAAATTCAAGATAAGAAATGGCTAAAACTCAAGGTCGATCGGTAAAAGGGCAAACTGAATGCGTGAAGAATTCCAAAAAGGAAAAGTGAAAATCCGATCTTTCAATAGGGAAAAAGCCTTAAGGAGGATCTAGAGATTCATGTCAAAAATAAGAAGAAAAATCTTAAGTGATTCAGAAAGAATAAAACAACTTAAAACAATCTTTTGATATCTAAAATGGAGATCAATTAAAGATGAAAAGAGTAGAGAATTTTAAAGAATTTCCTATGCATGCATTATGCGCGTATGCGTGTGTATGAAAGGAGGACGAAGAAAAATTTCAAATCGTAAATGGTTTTTATAACTAGATAATAAAATAAAATATACTTGATTAAAAGACATAATATAGAACGAACTAAAGGATGAAATAACAAAAGAAATTTTTGGTATTCGCTTCAAGAATTAAAGACATGAAGATTTAAGCGTTTTTGAAACCGAGATGCATAATCCATCGAAATCACCGATTTCGATGCGTATTGCACATGTACACATACGCACGAAAAGAAGCTAAAAATAACAGATAAATAAAGTGCTCAAAATAGGTAAAAATGACTTTGTATCTAGTAATTAAAACTAGATATTTTCAGCCTTATGAAAATTTTCATAAAAAGGCACCAGGACACAAACATACGAAAGTAATGTAAATAATTTGACATAAATAATGCATAAAATGAAAATAAATTATGAAAAATATTTGACATATTTAAGAAGCAACGTGCAAATCCAATAGATTCAGAAAAAGCAGCTGAAGGCCTGATTTTAGACTATAAGTTACCCTAAACTACATCAAATTTTAAAAATGAACATGTTTGAGTTCAAAATGGCTTTTTAGGGATCGACTTTGGTCCATTTGCACTTTTTGAACTCGTCTTCAGGGAGATAAAAATTCGGATGATTCTCCACAGAACCAAAACTCGATTTCTGAAAACGCTTAAACAATATTTTTTGGAGCGCTTTTAGAGGTGAGTAGAATTGAGCGAAAATACACCTAAACCACATTTTACAAAAAATCGCTTACCTACAATATATTTTATTGGTTAACATAATATATATTATGATAACTTATCGAGAAACGAGAAAACGTCAAAAATGGCATCTGAAAAGTAGTATTTCACGTGGTTGAACATGTTCTTTTGCACTTTTTGGGCGTTTTCTTCTTCTTAAACTAAATCAGCTGACCATATTTGGCTATGATTAAGAAAAACAGGTAAAAATAGTCTTGAGGTGTAAAACTTAGTTTTGGGCAATTCTCGGCCTCGTCTGGCCTTTTCTTGGGGTACATTATGTAGCTTTGGATCTAACCTAAGAACCATCCATTTATATACCTTTTATATTTGATATATGAACTTCTGCTTCTTCTTCTACTCTTCTATACATGGGGGTCATTTTTTTGCCCTTTGAACATGTTTTTTTGCCATTTTGACCCAAAAATCTCAACTTTTTCGTTAAATGACATCCAATTTTATCGTTAAGACATAACTTTTCTTGAATCATCTGCATAGCATTATCACCTGCATACTTCAATGAAACGTTTTCATAAAATAATTGACATTATTCTTGTTAGTTAATTTTTCGGCATAAATAATGTCAAAATAAACCGCTTTCATTAGTGAAATGCTTTTCGCTCTTTCTGATTCTGGTAAAATGACTGTTTTTCTCTCGCAAATCGATTTTTACTTTTGTGTATGAACCCTCGTCTCGATCTCTCTTGTAAAATTGACATTAAAATTGTTTATTTTCTGTGAACCATACTTTAATAAGCTTGAAGCATCTGTTTTATCCGACTTTCCATGTTCAAAATGATTATATTCTAATATTTGACATTATTTATGTCTAAAGTAAAAATATTTTAAATTTGTTTATTTTTGTAATTTTAGTTATCTCTTTTTCTTGTTTTTAAAACTAGATATGAAACGAAAAAAATATAACAATGTTATTATATGAATCATTTTCTTCTTGTATATAGATTCTTTGGCGCAAAAAAAGATGGACTAATTTTGTCCATCCATTTTCATTTCCTGCATATCAAATAGAGTTAATTGCTGGCTTGTTCCCTTTGTGATAATTTCATCCTCTACAAGCTTCATCCAGCTTGCTGATCTACCTGTGCCATTTGGCCTAATCTTGTTTTCGCTCTTCAATCTTGTTAGAGCTCTATTGATTGTTGACTCAGATAGTGTTGGGCATAAAGCCTTGACTTGCTCTTTTGTAAATATACGATCCATTTTCATAATCGTTGCTTCTACAGTATCTATTTTGTTTAAATTTCGGTCAAATTCTTGATTTTGAACGTCACCCTCAATCTTCTCATAGCCTTCTAGCATCAACCCGATTATGAGGTTATTTAGCATCGTTGTATTGGCATATCCAGATTCCCAACCGTAGGATGCAGCCTGTGTTGCCGCTTCGAATGCTTGCTTCTTCTCGTAATATTTTTCAAAGAAGCTTATATGCTTAAATACATAAAATCTTGATCTAAAAAGTAAACAATATAGAGTTAACAAAGCTATATATTCGTTTGCTCGGTTGAAATAATTCTGATTTAACATATCGACATATAAATCTGTTGCAATCTGGGTTGCTTCAACATGTAAATCGGATTCAGCCTTTAAAGCAAGCTTTAGCTCTTCGTCCATAACATCTCTTCTAGATTTTTTCTCTTGAACGACGAGTAGGTTTTCTCTTTTGTCGACTAAATCGATTTTATAACCTACCCTAGTTACATTCTTGAAGGTTGTCTCAGCAAGCTTTAGGATTTCATTGCTTGATAGTTCAAAATCAGCACCCTTGCTTTGGACGATTTTGAAAACCTCCTTAAGGTTTTGCATGACCCTCTCATCTTTGTTTCTTGCCTCTGCATCCTTCGTTGCAATATATTTCATTCTAGATTCCGAGATTTGTAATCCTAAAATCTTTGCTGCATAAATTGTATCCTTGATAATGGTACGACGGACGATTCCTTGCATATGAGTCTTAAATACATCCTCGTAATGGAAATCCTTACCTCTATAGGTGTAAAGCCTAGATAAATTGTAGACCAATTCCTTTGTGTAGGTAATTCTTTCGATGTTTTTTAAACAGTTCATTTTCTCACTTCCATTCGAACACTAACATTATACCCTACAGGCCTATTTTTTTCAATTTTAAATCGATAGAAATCGACAATATTTTGCTTGTTTTATATTTGCCTATATCTTGGTAATGAAAAGGACTAAAAATAGAAAAAACGGGTTTTTATGCCCGTTTTATATGTATCTTACTTTGTATCCTCTGTGTAGAAGATAGATCCTCCGATGAATTCTCTTATTAGAGAGTTACATGGGATCCATTTATCTGTAATGACTTCAAAGTATTTTAAGAATTTTAGAAGTCTGTTTGCTGTAATAAAATTAGGTGAATCTGACCTTACTTCCTCTAAAAGAGGAACAGCGTAGGATTTTAATACGCAAAGCTCATAGGATAATTCGGAATTAAAGACGAAGTCTGCGTTATTTTGGTATGGATAAATCCATCGGAATTCACCATTTCTTACAGAAGCCCATGTGGATAATGTCTTTTCGCAACCTGTACCACGGAATTGGTGGTCTCGAACCATTCTTCTGATTAGACGAATGTCGGAAATAGAAATTGGGTTATGGTCATCAATTTTGTATTGTCCTAAAGGAGCAATATAAATCTTGAATTTTTGATCATCTGGAATGGATGGAGCGATTCTATCATTTAAGCCATGAATTCCCTCAATTAGAATTGGCTGACGATGACCGATCTTAATTGGCTTGCTGAAGGTTCTTTTACGAGTTAAGAAATCGTAGGTTGGAAGTTCAACCTCTTCTCCTTGGATTAATCTAAAGATTACATCGTCAAATAATTCTAAATCTAAAGCTTCAATATGCTCTAAATCTGGGTTGCCCTCTTCATCCTTAGGCGCCATCTCTACTGGGTTATAGAAATTATCCATAGAAATCATTAATGGCTCGATGCCTCTACTCTTGAGTTCAATTCTTACTCGGTTCGTAAAAGTGGTTTTACCACTGGAGGATGGACCTGCAACACAAATAAGACGAATTTGGTCGATATTCTCTTGAATCTTATGACCTAGCTGAGATAGCTGTCTATTATGTCTTGCTTCGCAAATGTTAATAAATTCAAGTGCTTTACCGGATTCTATAATTTCATTCATCTGTGGAATAGATTCACTCTTTGCTGTATTTGCCCAAATGTTTGCTTCCTTAAGAGCACTTCTAAATACCTGCTCATCATGGAATTCAGGAATTTCACCCTTGCATTCGCTTCTTGGGTATTGAATGACGAAGCCTGGTGCGTAAAGTCTTAGTCTATAGGAGGTTAAATATCCTGTAGAGGGTAGCATATATCCAAACATATAATTCTTATAGTCATTACACTCATATACATGTACAGTCTTTTCTTTTCTGTACTTTAAAATTTTAACCTTATCCATTGCACCGATGGATTTGTAATATTCCTCAGCCTCAGCTACAGTTAAAGAATGTCTAGTGATTGGGTAATCCTCATGGATGATTCTTTCGATTTCCTGTTTGATTTCCCTGAAATTCTTTTCCAAGAAGGCGTGACCTAAGCCGGACACGGTTGCGAAAATAGATCTTGAGACACTGTAGTTAAAGTGCACTCTTGCCTTTGGATATATATTTTTTACTGCCATTGCAGTTACGTACCTTAGCGTTGCCTGAAAAATTCTAGTTACACTTGAATTTGTAAGATCTAGTAATTCAATATCGCAATCTGCAGGTATGATATAATTTAACTCCCTTAAACGGTTGTTAACCTTTGCCGCCATGTATTTGTGGTCCTTATTGTCAAATAATTCACAAATACGTGTGCCGCTGGAGACCTCTTTTAGTTCTCCATTTAGTTTTACTTTCATATTCTTGTCCTCATTTCTTTTATGATTTAAGGCCGTTTTTATATATCAAAGATATATAAGTGTCATTTAAATACTCTTAATTTCATAACGCTTGAAATAATTTTTAAAACAAATCTAATTTTTAAAACAAAATGATTTTAAAATTAAAAACAAATCAAATGATTTTAAAAACTAGATGGCTTTTGAAATTCATTTTTATACTAGGCTTTTCCCTATGAAAACGCTATGTTGGATTACGATTATAGCATAGTTTTTAAAAAAAGGGAATTCTTATTTGATAAAAACATTTCAAAATTGCTTTTTTTATTAAAACTAGATATAAGATTATAAGTGATTATATAATTTATTATTTTTTATTATTTTATTTAGTAAATAAAACTAGATATCTTTCCGAAATGTTTTTTTTGGAAAACACGCGAAATAATTATAACAGTGTAATTTGTTAGGAATGCGTAATATCTTTGAATAAAAAGAAAAAATGGTGAAATGAATCACCATTTTATTGATAGTGCTCGTAATATTTTTCTTTTGGCTCTTTAGGTAGGTTTTTAAGGTATTCAACTGTACTATCATATACTTCACTTTCTATATTTATGCTGTAGCATAAACTATCATAAGATTCCTCGTTTTGGATTCGTATAATAAAGAATGCAATGCATTCTTCTTTCCCGCAAGCCATACCAAGAACTAATGGTTCCCATACTTTGCCATCATCCGTCCATTTATAATTTTCAAATTTTGGTGTTACATAGAATTGATATCCCATTAAAATGTCTGCATAAGTCGTTTTTTTCATTTTATAATCTTTAAATAAATTGGTTACTTTATCATTTGAAGACTCTTCGAAGACATCACATGAGCTTGAATATCCTCCTTGGCTCCAATATTCAATGAATTCTATTTTATTATTCTGAAAATATTTTTCTCTTATTTCGTCTAATGTGATAAATTCATCGATTTCTGTTGTTGATTGTATTGAAGTCGTTTCAATGCTTGGCCCCTTTGATTCTGTTGTATTTGTTTTTACCTCATTACCGCAGGATGCAAGGAAAAATAGTCCAAAGCCTAATAATATACTTAATCTTTTTTTCATATTGGTTTACCTCGATTCTTAAACTGATGGGTTTAATGCTATAAAGCCACAATCCTTACATACATATTCTGGTATATAGAATGGATTATTTATATTTGGATGAACAATGTTTAATTCAAAATTATGTTGAAATAATAATGTTCCACATGAACATATCTCATAATGATATATATCATTCATGCATGTATAAGAGAATGAATGAGTATGTGTTTCATTAAGACGGTAAAATTTTACATAGGATGCCTCACCATTATATGTTGAAACATAAGGGCAATAATCCCCTTTATGCTGGTATAATCCTTTATTTCCCCATTTCGATTGAACCATTACTGTATTTGAATATCCACAAACGGAATTTTGTACCTCTCCAGTCAACCATAATACCATTCCTGAATGTATGTTATAATTATTTTCATCGAAATAGCAAATTCTATCTCTTGGTTGAACTTGATTGTATGAAATCTCATGATAACTTGAATCTGCATAATATAAACTAGGGTTTTCCATCCAATATATATTTGTATTTATATTTTGAGAATACCACGCATAAGAGTGACAGTTATAATGATTGGTTGATGATGCAATTCGAGTGGCAAGTGGAAAGTTACTATCTGTATATGAGTTATAGCTTGCAATTTCGAATGATGATAATTCATCGTGTACTTGGACTAGTACACCCGATCCATGGGGAGTATAAACATAATAAATGGAATTCATTGATAATGCTAAAATAGATGACATAATTAGATTTATAATCACATTTTTTCTCCTTTAATCGTATTTATCTTTATTTAATTATATAATAAAAAAATTTATTTTATTACAAGCTATAAGCATTTTTTGAAATTTTTAATAAAAAAATGGTTGCTGCTATAGAATTCATCTATATTTACAACCATTTGAATTATTCTTCATCTTTATTTAAATCTTCCATAACATCATCTTGTGGTACATCCTCATCACCAGTTAATGTGCCATCATCGAATGCATCGCTTGCCCCACTCATATCCGCATGAATTGGATTCAAGGTTGGAAAATCTAAATCCTCATCCTCCACTTCTGCTCCACCTTGGACAAATTGACCCTTATTCGCTTCTGCATTTGGATCATAATCCTTAATTTCGTTACCATATTCATCGACATAGATAATCTCTTCCTCTTCGGCCTTCTTTTGTTCTTCTCTTAATTCAAGAACAAGCTCATCTGGATCGATGAATGCAGCTAAATCGGAATCAAGGTCGATATCTGCTGAAATTACAGGTGTATTTGCCTGAATGGTTTGTTGCTGCTGGTTTTGAGCTTCAAGCTTTTGCATTGCTGCTTCTAAAGATTCAGCATTTTGATCAGACTCATAGGTCTTGACTCTATTACCTAATCTTAAATAAGCTAAATTAACCTTTCTCCAGGTATAAAATCTACACTTAGGGAAGAAGCCAAAGGAAAGATAATGCTTGCCTCTTTCTCTTCCTACAACCTTCGCAACAATATTTTCTTTATGAATGATATGATATTCACGTTCTCTATCTCCTGCAACATAAATATCATCACCTTTAAATTTAATGATTCTTCTTAGGAAATAATCATCACCAATCTTATAGAGAACAAAATCCTTCCTTAATAGCCTGTTTGGTTTTCTTAATTGGGCGATGTCTCCTCTTTTTAAAATAGGACGATTCGTAGGATCCATACCAATAGGTAGGGAGCCAATTAATCCAGCTTCAACTCTTTCAAGGATAGTTTCTAGTGCATCTCCACTATATTTCCCCTTTTCCTCATCGGATTTAGAAATAGGAGCCTCTTCCATTTGGGAAAGTTCCTTTTCCTCTTCCTCTTCAGCCTGTTGGTTTAAGTCAATGCCTTCTAAGAGTTCGTCTAATAAATCTTCAGTTTCAGATGCTTGTTGAAATCTTTTCATTCTGAACACCTCACATAGATACTCATATATACTATATTATAATGAAATTTAATCCTAAATTCAAGATGAAAGGAAAAGGAGTCAAAGACTCCTTATCTATTCATCGATATAGCCATCAATCTTTAATACTTGATAGCATTTAATGGCCTCCTTTTTATTTTTGAATTGTCTATCTCCAGCATCAGCTACTGTAATTCTATCTTTTAATACCTCGTATACATCACTAGAAATTAAAACCTGGTTACCAATAGCCGAGGCTTCAATTCTTGATGCGGTATTTACAGTATCTCCAATGGCCGTAAAATCCATTCTTGTCTTAGAACCGATATTTCCAATGACTGCATCACCAAAATGCACTCCAACACCAAATTCGAGCTTCTTATTGTATTTTTCCCATACGGAATCACAGATTTTTTTACCAACCTGAACGATACCATAAGCTGCACAAACAGCCTTATAAACATAATCATCTAAATCGATTGGAGCATTGAAGATAGCCATTACACAATCCCCAATGAATTTATCTACCATTCCGCCAAAGCGGAATACTTGGTTTGTCGACATCTCTAAATAGCCATTTAGGATATCTACGACCTTTTCTGGTTCTAGCTCCTCACTCATTTTTGTAAATCCTCTTATATCTACAAAAAGTAAGGCCACATTTCTTTTTACTCCACCTAAGGCCATAGCGTTTTTATCATGCTCGACTAATGCCTCTGCAACATCTGGAGAGATATATCTTTTAAATGTATGAATGACCTCTTTTTTATGCTTATATTCACTATAGTAATGCATTATGATAAAGAAGACAAAGAATAAAATTAAAGCGATCATTGGTAGAGATATAAAATAATATTGGCCAGATGCATAAAATATAGCCATCAGAAGGAATTCAAGACCTATACCTAAGCCAAAGGCTAAAAAGCCTAAATAGAAGGTTAGGGTTGCAATTAGGAAGGTAATAACAAAGATAATCGCAGTATTTAATATTATGGATACTGAATCCTTCGTTTTAACATATAATTCCCCTTCCATAAGAGCCTGAATTATATTACACTGTGTTTCAACACCAAACATTTCACCAATAGGAGAATTATATATATCATTCGATAAGCCTGTATCTAAGGCTGCTGCATAGGAACCAAAAATTACAATCGAATTTTTTCTGAATGTTAATGGATTTTCCTTTGCATCCTTTAAGGATGAATAATTAAAATTTGATGTCAAATGGATAATATCATTTACATGATTTAGCTTAGGAGATGCATAATATTTAAAATAATAATCCTTCTTTATATCTACATGTATAGGATCTAATCCCCTTTTATCACAATAGCTTTTATAAATACTATAGGATAATGAATCATAATTGTCTCCTCTTAAATAGACTCTTCTTATTGCCTCATCATTATCCGTTAGGGCATCTGTAAAGCCAATTTGTTTGGATGATTCATAAATGGTTTTTGAAAGACCATAGGGAGCATCCTTCCTATTTGCACCATTGACACCTAAGATGACATTATGGCGCGAGATAGCACTTGCAAACTTTAAATCGACATCCTGGCATCCATAGGATTCGTTAAATATGACATCAAAGCCAACGACAGTAGGCAACTCTCCCCTATCGGCCCAATCATTTAAAATATCGGCAAAATATTGGCGATAAACGAAAGGATTGTAGTTGCCGTAAGTAGAAATGGTATCCTCATCTATACCAATAATATAAATTTCTGGAGCGGCTGTACCTTCACTCTGGTAGATACCATCCATAATTTTATTATCTAAAGATACGAATGGATTCCATGAAAGAGATATTAGTGAAAAGAATAGATAAATACTAGATAGTATTATGGATATAATTAATCTTTTTAAACTAAATTGAAATATTTTTTTCATAAATTCACCTTTAGAAGTTTTAGGAAAAGGGGTATGCACCCCTTTTATTACCACTCTAAAACTTCACCATTTGCATCATAATGCCAATACTTACCACTTTCTACAGGCTCTGTTTCACTATACCAATATTTTGTTGCATTACTAAATTGTGTATTACCGGAACGTGTGTCAAAGTTAACCAAAGATGTAGATTTGTGATATACCTTAGAAAGATTTGTACCATTAAATGCATAGGTTCCTATTTCTGTAATACCATCACCCAATACAATAGTTGTTAATTTTTTACATTCATAGAATAAACGATCGGTAACTGTGGTTGTATTTGCCAAAAATTCTACATGCTGTAAGCTTATATTTCCATAGAAGGCATATGTATTAATTGTTTTAACTGTAGATGGTACCTTTATGGATGAAATGGACTTGCAATCACGGAAGGCATGTTGACCAATCTTTGTGATACTATCCCAAACTTGAAGTGATGTAAAGCCACAATTTTGGAAAGCATACTCACCGATTTCTGTTACTGTATTGGAAACGGTAATGTTCTTTAGGGATAGACAATTCCTAAACATATAATCGGATATTTTTTCTGTACCTAGAGGTAATATTACATTATTAAGCTTACTACAGCCATTAAAGGTCTTTACTCCAAAGGTATTTACTGTACTTGGAATGGTTATTGCCTCTAATGAAATACACGAATCGAATGCATAATTACCAATAGATTTTAATGTATTTGGTAAAGATACGTTTGTAAGGCAATCACAATTTTTGAACATATAATCTGGTAATGCTTCTATATTTGCTAAAATTTCTATAGAGGTTAAAGATTTACATGTACCAAAGACATTGGCGCCTATAGTTTTAACTGTAGATGGTATTGTAACAGATTCAATACCGGATCGATTAAATGCTTCTTGATCGATAGATGTAACTTTAGATGGAATGGTTATGCTAGATAAACTACTACAGTTTCCAAAGCATTTCTCTGGAATGCTTTCTATATTTCCATCCATAGATACGATCTTTAGGCTTTGACAACCATAGAACATACCATAGCCTAAAATATCTGAATGAATCGTAACTTTTTCTAAGCTTGAATTTTGGAATGCATAATTACCAATAGCCTCTACACTTGAAGGAATGATAATTTCTGTACCCTTATAGGAATCGAATGCCTTTTCATCAATAGTCTTTAGTGTATTTGGTAAATTACCAACGAAAACTGTATTTTTGAATGCTTGATTACCAATAAATTCAAGATTTGAATTTTCTTCTAAGATAATCGTATGCAATATAGTATTATTATAGGCATAGAAAATACTATTTCCTATAGTCTTTAAGGACTTAGGGAATGTTATTTCTTCAATGTTTAAATCTGCAAATGCTTTATCACCAATCGATAGTAATCCTTCAGCAAGCTTTATATTGGTCAATGAGGAGCAGGCAGTGAATATATTACTTCCAAGGATAGTTTCACCCTCTTTGAAAGTAACACTAGTAATCCTTGAGCATGAAAAGAATGCACTTGCTCCATATGTACCTGCAGGTAAAGTGATATCCCCTTCTAATAATGAACAATATTGGAATGCATTTTCACCAACGTATTCGATACTATTTCCTAAGAATTCTATACCCGTTATACTTGAGTCATAGAAGGCGTTATCCCCAATTTTAATTACACTTGATGGAATAGTTATTGTATGGATATAGTCTGCACTTCTAAAGCAATCCTTATCAATAATATATTCATTATAGGTATTATTTAGATAGGTTATGGTATCTGGAAGAGTTAAATCCTTTTTTGTATTTTTATCTCCTAAATAGTTCATTAAATAAACGATTCCCTTATCAATAAGGAATTCAAAATCACCATTTTCTACTAAATAAGCCTTATCGTTAATATTATCATGAATGGACTTTGCATAATAACCAACATAACCATAGGTAGTTTTTCCAGCCTCAATTTTTAGGCTAGATAGATTACATACATTATATAATCCTTTGCATTCCATAAATGCACAATAACCAATGGTTGTCATTCCTTCTGGAATTACAATATCCTTAAGACCTGTGTTATAGAATGCGTAAGCTCCAATGGAGGATAAGCTATTCGGTAGGGTAATTTCTTCTAATCGTGTACATTCATAGAAGGCGTTATCCCCAATGCTTGCTAGATTACCTAAAATTGTAACACGTAAAAGACTTAAGCATCCATTAAATGAAGAATTCCCTAATGTAGTTACGGTATCTGGAATTGTAATCTCTTCTAATTTTACACATCCAGAAAACATAGATTGTGGAATAGACTTCATGTTTTTAGGAAGCAATACTTCTTTTAGATTTGTTGCACCATTAAAGATATTATCACCTAAGGATGAACCTAAAGTATTCATATCCATATTCGATAAATCTATAGAGATAAGATTTGTACAGCCAGAGAATGCATTTGAACCTATCGATAGTATATTTGTACCAATATTTATAGATTCAATTCCTGAATTTTGGAATGCATAATTACCAATTGTAGTAATACTTTCTGGTAAACAAATCGTTTTAATTGTAGTGCATCCATTAAACGCACCTTGTTCTATAGTATCACCACTTGTTATAGTAACCTTTGTTAAGCATGTAGGTATATTTGATAATGTCCCATCATAAAAGTATGAGAATGTGTTATTTGATATTCCATCTCCTACAAATGGAATAGAGATATCTATCAAATTATTTGCACCAATGAATAATCCTTGTGGCAGTGTTAAAACTCCATTTGGAATCGTAACTTTAGATACATTAGACCTATCGAATGGGCTTCCTGCAATAATTTTACAATCTGGGTGAAGTGTAATCTCATCTTCTTCCTTTGTATCTTCAATGAAATATCTATAAGGATTTGTATCATCTCCTAAATAATTTCCATAATTGTAGGTATTATATTCTATTCTTGGACAATCCTTAAATACATGAGCGCCAATCGATGTCAATGTACTTGGAAGGGTAATATTCTTTAAGGATTGACATCCATCAAAGGCATTATTATTTATTATTGTTAATCCCTCAGGTAATGTAATATCATTTAAGGAGGTACAGCCCATGAAGGATTGTGAACCAATTTCAATGAGAGATTCAGGTAATTTTAGAGTTCTTAGGCTTCTACAGTTTAAGAAGGCATTATCGGAAATGGTTGTAACTCCATTTTCTAGTGTAATTGTCTCTAAACTCATACATCCTTCAAATAGATTATTCGGTAGAAAATCAATAGTACCACTTATGGTAAACTCCTTTAACCCTGAATATGCAAATGCACTACTACCAATATATGTAATGGTGGTTGGTAAAGTAATATTTGTTAAATATTTACAATTTTGGAAGGTACTCGAGTTAATAGATGAAATGGAAAGCTCGCTTAAATCGATAGCCTTGATACCAGAATTATTGAATGCATCATTTCCAATATAGTTAATTGTATTTGGTAAAATGATTTTCTTTAGAGATTTACAATCCATGAATGCTTCAGGTGAAATCTCTTCTGGTTTTCCTGTTATCTTAACGCTTTGAAGTACACTACATCCTTTAAACATAGAATATCCAATATTTTCGTTTGTATTATAGGTTACAGCTAAAAGCTTTTTGCAATTTTCAAATACACTACCCTCGATATAATTTACTGTACTTGGGATTGTAATGGATGTAATTGCTGTATTAGCAAATGAAGAATATCCAAGCCTTGAAAGTCCATCTGGTAATATTACATTAGTAAGTTTAGAACAATTCAGAAAGGCACCATAATCAATAGATTCTAGTGTGCTAGGTAGAGTAATCTTTTCTAGATTCTTGCAGTATTGGAAGGCTCCATCCCCAATTTCTGTTACTCCTTCTGGGATTACAACTTCCTTTATTGTGTAATATTGATATTTATGATTATCAATATAATTTACACCCTCTGGAATATATAATACTTCAAAAGGAATATAGGTATTCTCCTTGAAGGTAATTGCGCCATTTTCATCCTTAAAATAAATCATTGGAGCATTTTCATTTTGGAAGAATCCGTTGTTGGTTGGGTAAGAAATATTATTCCATCGGTCATAATCTCCATTAAAATATACCTTTTCTATCGCATGGTATGAGAAGGAATCATAGGATATAGATTCAATAGTAGATGGTAAAACGAAGGTTTTTACATCAAGCCCATAGAAGAAATTGCTTGGAATATTTGTAATCGATCCATCTACAATTACAGTATCTATTTCATAATCATCATAAGCATCTTCCTTAAATAGATATTTCATTCTTTCAATGGTATTTGCTTTATCATTCGATAAATCGATGGATAGCTCTTGTATCTTAGTAGAATATAGAGAATTCCTATGGAGTTCTTCTACATTTGCACCTATTTTTAAGGAATCCAATGTTAAATTGGATAATGCATATGGATAGATTTGAGTAACATCGGATGGGATAACTAAATCCTTACTTTCACCATCAAAGGATAATAGGATAATATTTTCTTTATCCTTATAGGCAATAAAGCCATTTGTATTGCTAATTTTAGAATCTTTACTATCTGTAACAATATTCAATGCATTTGCTGAAATATATCCATTTGAGGATGTATCTGATAAATCTAGGTTGGATAAATTAATTAATTCAATTAAATTTGTACAATTACCAAAGGCATTTTCTTTAATTTCTTCTAAAGTAGAAGGTAATGTAAATTGGTATAATGCAGATGCATTATAGAATGCATCGCTACCGATTTCTTTTACTTTTGGTACGTTAAGATGATTTAATACATTACAACAATGGAAGGCGCTAGGACCAATATTTTCACATTTTGGTAAATCTACCTTTTTCAATCCTGCATAATAAAAGCCATAATCATCAATATATTTTACATCCTTTGCATCTAGGGTTTCTAGGCTTGCACAATTATAGAAGGCGTTCTTTTCAATTCCTATAACGTTATCTCCTAGGGTTAGATTTTTAATCTTCGTATTGCCCTTAAATGCATTTTCACCAATTAGGGTAGGATAATTTCCAATCGCATTTATGGTAAAATTCTCTTCTATATTGGTACAATTTACTATAATGGCATGTGTTATGCCATCGATATCCTTTAAATAATAATCGAAATCACCATAGCTTTTGATTAATCCTTCTTCATTTTCATTAAGATGGATTATTTTTAAATTTCTATTGATAGATCCATTATCAAAGGAGGGTGGATCTATAGTTATATTAATATTAGAAAAATTAAATAATTCAACTAAATTGATGCATTCGCCAAAGGCATTATCCTCTATGCTTTTTATAGAATCATTTAGTGTTATAACCTTAACCTTATCCTTATAGAAGGCATAGGAATAAATGGTATATTCATTATAGGTTATTCCCTTCATGGTATGTGATTTAGGAAATACAATTTCAAAACTATTCTCTTCTACTCTACCAAATAGTCTTAAGGTATTCTCATGATTATAATCTTCGATTAAACCCCAAATAAAGCCATCGCTATCGATTTCAAATCGGCTTTCTTCATCAAGAGATCTATGGATATCCGCATGATTCATAAAAGATGCATCATGTCCATTTTCTGATAGGTCATAGATTTCTATGGGATATACATTATCGAATGCGCCATCATAAAGAATACAATCAGAATTCAAAGTAATTTTCGCTAATGATGGGGTAAAGAAGGCTTTGGTTTCAATACTTTTTAATGATTTTGGAAGCGTTAACATTTTTAAGCAATAGCTATTGAAGGCGTTATAGGCAATGCTTGTTACACCCTCAGGAATCGTAACGACGCTTTCTTTATCATCTATTTGCTTTAAAATTGTACAGCTCGATTCATTCGTTTCTAATTCATAACTCTTAAATTCATCCTTAATCTTAAATAAGCCCTTAATATTCATATCACTCGTTAATGCTATGCTTAGGGTTTGCTTATTTGAAAGTAAGGTATCCCCATCATACCAACCTAAGAATTCATATCCGATATATGGCTTTGCAGTAAGGATTGCATCATCATCTAAGATAGTGTATTCTCCACTACCAGCTAAGCTTCCTTCAAATGTATTACCCGTAAGAGTAATCGAATATTTTTGGATTTTATATTGAATTGTAATTACGGTTGATCCATCGGGTGAAACATCAAGCTGACTAAATTCTTCTGCCTTATAACCATTATAGTTCTTCGGTGTAGCATTTGTCTTTTCGCCTTTTTTTGCACTTAAGGTTTCAACTGCTACCGTTTGGTATTCTCCATTTTCCGTCTCTAGCGCATGATGAACCGTATAGGGGATGCTATCTTTATCTTGACTTCCCTCTGTTGGCTTTAAGACATCTGGAATAGAAACGGAAGGGAATGTTTCCTCCTGACCTCTATCTTTGTTGAATGGTTCCCCGCAGGAGGATAGTGCGATTGCACAAAGAATGCCTATGCCAAATAATAATTTATTCTTTTTCATTTTCATATCCTCCTTATTCAACAACCTTTATATTTTGAATGGAAAGTAATACATGTTCATTTCCACTTCCACTTACGGTATAGGTATAGATAGAATAAACCTTATATTCTCCAACACTTGTGAAAATTGGTTCTTCTTTCGTCCAAGTCTTTCCTTCATCAATAGAATAGATGATGGAATAGGAAGTGAATTCATTTTCTCTTGAGATAGATGGTGTTGTTGCATATACCTCATCGATATCGCTTAAGCTTACCATAAAATCCTGTGGATTTGAAATGATAGATCCACCAGCAGATTGACCACTCTCGACAAGACCTGTAATTGGGGCTTCAATAAAATGAATGGTATTGGATATGGTATCATAGCCTTCTTTAGCAATGGAGTAGCTAAAATCTGGATTTTTTGAATCAAATTCGGATACGGAAACTACGCATTCGATTTCTTCTCCTGTAGTACTATCGTAATATGTACTATTCTTTAAAATATTTGTATAGATTTCATAAATATCTTTAAATGGAGACATAATCGATCCATCGAAAGATTCTACCTTAGCTAAGATTTCAGTTTCACCATTGGATACCATCATACTATATTTATGAACCTCATCGGTCAATACATAGATTTCATTCGAGATTAAATCTAAATTATCATTCGTTATGGTACTATTTTGGATGGTGACATATTCCTTACCCTCTACAATTAAGGAATTACCAACCCTATAATAAACATCGTATTTGCCTGTATTTGGAATCGATAGGGATGGGCTATAGTTGATTCCATCTAAGGAATAGGTAACAGGTTCTATAGATACTACGAAGTTTATTTCTTGATTCGGTCTAAAGCTTAAATTAGAAATCGTATAGCTTGGATATACACTTGGTTCATTTTGTGAGAAATAAACATTTATAGATAAGTTTGCTCCCTTTGTTTGTCCTGTAGGCATTAGGGTAAAATTAATGTTTGAGAATTGATCCTTAGGGAAAGTAAAGTTATTATTTTTAGTGTAATTTTCTGCAGTATCATCTAAATAATCGGTTGGTAAATTGATATAACAATCCATTAGGCCTAATTTTTCAAGTAGGAATGATCCACTAATCGTAATATCATTTTCTGTAGATGGTAAGTTATCTGTCTTAAACCAATACATATCATTGGATAATTCTTTTACGATAGCTGTATCTAGCTTTATATTTAATTCACTTTGATATCTTTGGTCAAAGAAATAAAAGAATACAGTTGTATTTACAATATGGTCATTTATATTCATTTCAAGATTGATGGTATTCATTCCATTCTCAAGCTCATAGAAGCCATCAGTTCTATAGTTATAGGAATAAGTTACTGTATTATATTCTATATTCTGGCCTCCCAGAGTAAATTTGGCTTCATCCATTAAATCAGAAACTAAAATACCATTATATTTATTTAATCTTGCATTACCAATTACAAGTGTAGGTGTTCCATTATTATGTTCTATATGGAGAGTACTATCTAGTACAAGCTTTTCTGCCTTCAGATTTAAATCAATATGAGCCTCATCATAATAATTCTTTATCTCGTCTTTTAACTCTATATATGCCTTATAGGTATCTTGTTCTTCACTTAGGATACCCTCATAGGTAAATGTAGATTTTTTCAAGATTGTTTGATCTACATCTATACCATTTATAGCAACATAGTCATGTAGATTGATTTTATCCATTGCATCTTCTACACTCATTCCCTCAATTAATAGATTAGGGTATACAAAATCCTTTGTATATTCAATATTAAGCTTAGCCTTTGAAATATGGATAACCTTAAAGTCTTCCTTTACCTCAAAGCCCTCACATTCGATTCTATAATATACCCTGTAAGATCCTGGAGCCATAAATTCATAATCATTAACATCCTTGTACTCATTATCATTTTCACCCTTATAGGTTATTTTCGCATTTGGATTTTCTACAGTGACGTTAATCTTATGATTCTTTCCATCATATTGTCCAAAATAGCCTTCAGCATTATAGATAATGGAGGAATAGGTTACATTTGTATCTGGACTAATGACATCAATTACATCAGAATAATCCTCCTTAGATGGCTTACTTGCAACAATTTCAACTTCGTTTAGCTGGTTATTTGCATCCTCAGGATTTTCAAATTTCTCATGAATAAGAGCTAACCAATCCTTAGTTAGATTATGAAATTCCTCTTCTGGAATTACATCATTCTTTGGTACTTTAATCTCAATCTTAGAATCGGGGCTGTAAAAAAATAACAGTCTGAAAAAATAAAAAAAATAGGTTCAAATCTAGAGTTAAATCTGGGAATGAACCTATTTTTTTGGTATAATTTAAGTATGGAAAACTTAGTGAATAATTACTTAAATAATACCTCATCTTGCAATGAGTATTATACCCCAATTCAATTAAGATTACCACTAGATTTAGAAACTTCTATAAGTTTTGATGATCCAATTTATACATTTGACGAAGTAATGAAAGGTTGTAATTTAGAAAAATACTTAAAATCTGATACTAAAGACTCTAGAGGTCGTATCGGATTTAATTTAGTCACTATGTTAAAGGTAGTCTTATTTGGATATATGATAAACGGAAATATATCAACACGTAAGCTTGAAAGATTATGTGTCAATGATATTAGATTTAGATGGTTATTGAGAAATGAAGATTCATTTCCATGTCATATGACTATTTGTAATTTTCAGAATAATTATTTAAAAGAAAAGATTGAAGATATCTTTTATGAAATTAATAGTTATATATTTGAAAAAGAAAAAGTGGATTTAGAACATATTTATATTGATGGAACTAAAATGGAAGCTAATGCCAACAAATATTCTTGGGTATGGAAAAATGCTTGTTTAACATCAAGATTAAAATTATATACTAAAATAACTACACTATTAGAAAAGATTAATGATGAATTATTATGCTATGAATGTTATAGATATGATTTTAGAGAGGAATATTCTGTCGATTATTTAGAATCAATCGTTATTAATTTTAAGAAGAGATTTAAAATTGATGAATCTACTTTTAAATCAGGAAAAGGACATAAAAAGACGAATTATCAAAGATATTATCAATTATTAATTGAATATTTAGATAAATTAAAGGAATATGCTATTAAAATAGAAACATGTGGTGATAAAAGAAACAGTTATTCTAAAACGGATAAAGATGCTACTTTTATGAGAATTAAAAGGGATTATATGGGAAATGATCAATTACTACCTGCATATAATCTTCAATTTGGAATATGTGATGAATATATAGCAGTAGCTGATATTAATCAGTTTGCCTCAGATATGGATTGTTTTATTCCTTTAATGATGAAATATTATAAACAATACAAATGTTTCCCTAAATATCCTGTTGCTGATGCTGGATATGGTTCATTTAATAATTATATTTTTTGTAAAGAACATAATATGGAATTATTTATGAAATTTGGTTCATACAAAAAAGAAACCACTAACGAAAAATATCATAATGATCCTTTTAGACCAATTAATTTTAAACATGATAGTAATGGAAATTTAATATGTCCTAATAATAAAAAATTTATATTTAAATGTAAAAAGCCTGTTAGAGGAAACAAATATGGTCGCGAGGAAGAAATTTATGAATGCGAAGATTGTTCTAACTGTCCTTTTAGAGATAAATGCTTTAAA
>NZ_JAXFPY010000121.1:0-3060 GCF_034179385.1 Anaeroplasma sp. | reverse complement strand
TTTAAATATTTTTCCATATCTAAAGAGGGAATAAGAACTATCTTTGTTTTAAAGATATCCTTATTCTTCTCTAATTCATTAAATAATTCTTCAGCAAGAGTATCTAATTTATTATTTTCCATATAAATATCTCCTTTAAATCGAATAACTATTATCTTCATTATAGCAAATAATTGAAATGACTTCCATATCGTATATGGAATAATCTAAAAGACAAAATTAGTATCATATTCTTTTATAAGCTTGATGATATCCTCATCTTTTTTTAATTCATCAGGAATCAACCAATTTAAATCATCAATATAATCATCAATATCTCGTTCAAAAGTCATTGTTTTAAGTGCGGCAAGCACAATCTCTTTATCATGTCTTAATCTTTCTGACACATTTCTTAAATCAACATAATCAACTTGAACAATATAGTCCCACCTATATGTAGCAAGTTCAGCTAATACAACATCTTTGTCATCTTTCAATTCATCGGATACATATTCTAATAGTCCATCATTTCCACCATCAGGAAGACTAAAACATCTTAAAATAAAATGTTGTCACTTCTCAATCTACTTGATGCGTATTTTAATGCACCATAATTTAATGTCATAAAATCAAATATTATTTCCTCATTGTCCCTAATTTCATATGGGGGCATATCTTAAGTTATGATAGTTTGTTATGAATGTTTCATAGTCTTCAATTTTAAAATCTTTCATTTTTTTAATCTCCTTTTTTAAAATAATTTAATCCATACAAGAATTAGTAAAAGCCACCAATGAGTGGCTCCTACTTTTATATATCCCGAGTTTAATACATCGAAACAATTTACTTTAATCTGTATAGATCAAATCTATTTAGCTTGATCCATTCATCATCATATTTATTCGTTAAATCGAACAACATATTAAAGAATTTTGTTTTTAATTCTTTCAAATCAAATCCATTATGTTTTCCATTATAGGTACCTGTAACAACTCCTATAACCATAGGGAAGTCCCCACAATTAAAAGCCATAGCGGAAAACATTCTTGCTATAGAAAATACCTGAGTAAAATACATAGTTGATTTATATACAATTTCTAAATATTTATTATATAAAGCAAGTATGTCTTCATTGCTATAAATTGTTTCTGCCATATGAACATCTAGTGCTTCTATAGACTTTGGCTTCAATGCTTCATTAGCTATATCTTCAATGTGAAGAATTAAGTATTTTATATCATCAAGCGAAGTATATAAAGAATTATATATTTCAGCTTTATATTCTTGATATTTTGCTGTTAAATAATAAATATTATCCTTTAATTCTTTTGCAAATTCTTTTCTTTCATAATCTCCAAGAGGATTAATATAATCTAGTAATGCTTTTTTTGTCATAAAACCTTTAATCATTTTTCTTTCTCCTTAGTTATTTTGGTGATTTTAATATATCTAATTAAAAAGGGATTGCAACCAATCCCCTTTTAATCAATTTTATATTATATTCACCTTTTTACTTTTAACCACATTGCAGGTCTTAAACCAACATATTCTGCACCACGGAAGCAAAGGTCATATTCACCATCATAATCAACAAAAATGAAAAAGGGCTCATCCTTACGTGTTTTACTAGAGGTATACCATTTGGCAAAGCCGGTTGTATAATCTACACCTACCCCCATGCCATCAGTACCATTTATTTGCGCTTGTTTTCGGCTAAAACAAAGCTTTTCTTCTTTGGATAAATATTCATTTACCTCTTTCGTTGTTAAATATTTTAACTTATATTTCATATTATCCTTAAAGCAAATATTTCTTTTAAAATACTCTAAGGAATCTTCTAAGAAATCAGATTGATTTATAAGGGGATAACTCGTATCTAATACAGATCTACTTAATAAAAGCACCTTATCTTTCTTAATATCTAATATCTCCCATAAAATAGATCTATGATCATATTTACCTAATTCGATTGTTTTGCCAACCTCTATAGTATCTAAAGTACAAAGGTCCGTTATTTCTTCCCCATTATTTTCGTTATTAATCGTATGATCTTCCACATATTCACTTAATAGATAAAAATATTGCTTTTCTTCCCCAAGTAATTCCTTTTTACCATCGTATTCCTTTAACCCATAAAGAGAATACCTTTTGTATTCTAAAGGGTTATAATTTGTACCAATACCCTCTCTATTCATTACCGCAAGTGCATAATATAAGCCCGGGTATCTTTTACCTGATCCATAGTCTTCCATCATCTTATTATATAAATAGGATAAATCTTCTTCCGTAAAATAATCAGCACCATTCCTATAAACTAAATGATCTCTTCTATATTCTAAAAATAATTGAAATGCAGAAGCATAATTGACTTTAGTACCTTTACCATAGATATAGCAATAAGCTAATTCATATTTAAAATGAGCTATTCTTATTAAAGAATCTACAAGATCAATTCCACCATGAATTCCTTCTAACTTATAATCCGCTCCCACCTTACAAATTTTAAAGAAATTATCGTAATTTTGATTCAATTTGTAATAGGTGCTTAAAGAAACTAATTGGTTTAAACCCAAAGAACCAGATACCTTATCTACATATTCTAACAAAATAGGATACCTATCAAATAAAGTATCCGGATCATAACCAGATAAACCATAATAAAGAATAGATTGAAATAGACTATCCATAATTTTTCTACTATCTTTAACGATACCATTTTTTAAAAGCTTTGCATATGCATATAGCATATCATAATCAATATTATCTACATGCTCCTGATTCATAAACTCGTAAGTGTACTTCTTAATTTCGTTAACAAATTCAAATTCTTCCTTATTTAGGGTATCCCCCATATTCTTATTTAATAAAATCTCTAATTCCATAAATTCCTCCGTTACTTTTAATATATATAAAAATAGGGGATTCGCAACCGCGAACCCCCAAAAGAATTAAATATTTAATGCGCCAATATGATCGATAACCTCACCATTTACAACCTCTATATCACCCTCTAATAGCATTTTGATAACAAATGCATGCCCAACTTGCAAAAATGAACAATTATAGACATCCTTTATGGTT
>NZ_JAXFPY010000107.1:0-13628 GCF_034179385.1 Anaeroplasma sp. | reverse complement strand
TATAAAATTCGATAAGGAAGGCTATAATTATAATCTAAGTATTCTATTTTATTATCATATTTATCTTTTAAGATATAATAATCTATACCACCATAGGAATGATATATATATATGAATTTGTTTCAGAATTTATAGTATTATAACCATTATATGAATCTATAGTTCCATCAGGATTAGTAATATAGAAATTATTTCCTTCCTTACATAGTGTTGGAAAATAACTAAATTTAGCTCCTTCAATGTATCCTCCACTACCTCTTAATTGATAATTATAGATTAAAGAAGGTGACATAACACTTACGCCTAATGTCTTAAAGAGAGGAATTTCTACTATAATATTAGATGCAGATGGACATAGGTTTACTATAGTTTTTAATGAACCTATTTCATGAATAATTGCCTCTTGATAAGGCTTTAAGCCTTGATTTAGAGTTACTGACATTTTATTCATCTTCTTTCTATAGTATTATTTATTTAATTATAACCTGAATATAAAATATTTGAAATACTAAGGGAAGAAAAAAAGAAAATATGCCCAAAAACTGGGCATAATCTATTTCTTTTTCTTATTAGGATTATAAGTAAACATCTTTCTATAGATGTCATTAGAGAAGAATTTCTTATGCTTTGGATTAGAATCCTCTTCCTCTTCCTCATCTAAATCCTCATCATCATCTTCTTCGTCATCATCATCTTCATCTAAATCCATATCAAGTTCTCCGTCATATTCCTCTTTTGGATCTTCTTCCTTAATAGGTTTTATATCTTCTTTTGATAAGGGCTCTTCAGTCGATGATAATTCTTCTATCTCTTCATCCTCTTTTAATTCCTCTTCGGTGAAATAAGAACTGACGTATTCTTCCTCTTTTGATACTTCCTTTGAGTCATTTTCTTCTATAGATTCTTCATCTTCCTTTAATTCTTCTTCAGTAAAATAGGAATCTACATACTCTTCTTCCTTAGAAGCGTCTTTAGAATTATCCTCTTCTTTAGATTCTTCGTCTTCTAAAATAGAATCAGAACCATCGATTTCCTCATCTAAGTCATCATATTTAGAATTAATTAATAAATTTTCTTCTTCATTATTTATAGAATCATCCTCTATATCTAAGTCAAAAGAATCTATAGGTTCTTCCTTTGAATCATCTAAAGCATCTTCTTCGTCTAATTCTTCTATATCCTCTATAGAATCATCTACATCTTCGTCATTATCGTATTTAGAATCAATTTCTTTATCATTAAATTCTAGAGCTGATTCATCGATTTCTTCATCAAAGAAGGATTTTTTGCCATCGCTAGAAGGATTAAACGGATCGGTAAAGGAGGATTTTTCCTTTTCTTCTTGTGCTTCTTCAATAAAATTATCAACCTCTTCATCTAAATCATCATATTTAGAATTAATTTCTTCATCGTTAGATTCTTCTGTTAAAGTATCTAATTCTAAAGTAGAATCATCTACTTCATCTTCATCCGAATAGCTTGCATCATCAACTTCTTCTGATTCTATATCACTAGAAACGGATTCTTCCGTATCTTCAGTAGAGTCTTCTTCCTTTTCTTCTTGAGTTTCTATATCTATAGGTGTATCTATGGCTTCCTCAACAGTATCGATTTCTTCCTTTTCTAGTTCAACTAAAGCTTCAACTTCTTCCTTTTCCTCTTCTTTTTCTTGAGTTTCTTCTGCATCCTCTAGTTTTTCTTTAGAATCTGTAGATTCCATAAACGAATCATTCTTTTCATCAATTTCAGGAATAGAATTTAAGAAGGCATCAAATTCATCATCAATATCTTCCTTTTTCTCTTCCTTAGGTAGAATTGGTTCTTGGAATACAGGATCAATATCCTCCTTAAATGGGTCAAAATCCATCATAGGATTTTTAAGCGGAACCTTTGGAACAAATTTTTTAGGCTCCTCCTCTGCCTTTTCAGGAATAGAATTTAAGAAGGCATCAAATTCATCATCAATATCTTCCTTTTCTTCTTCAACTTTATCTTGAATAGGTTCTTCTTCAAGCTTTTCATCTAAATTGAATATTGGAAGTGGGATTTCTTCTTTTTCTTCTATCACTTCATCCTCTTCCTCATGATCTATTTCTTCAATAGGAACATCTCCCATTTCCGCTTGATTATATTCTTCTAATGGATCGATTTCCTTTTCTTCCTCATAACTTGCCTCAAAGGATGGCGCTTCTTTATTATAATCAATTTCATTACCATTCTCATCGACATAGATGATTTTTTCAACTACCTCTTCATCATCCTTTTTTGATTCGTAATTGATTACCCCAGAAATATATTCCTCTGTTTCATCTGCAGCTACAGATTCAGGTCTTTCCTCATCGATATCCTCAGATTCACCAAAGACATGTCTTAAGGCTGGAGATTTCGCTAAGGCTTCATATTCATCCTTCATCGTATCATATTTCTTTAAGGCTATATCCTCAACTGCCTTCGCATTTTTCATGATGTTATCGTAATCGTCAATTAAATGATTAACGATTCTTTCATCAAGCTTACCAGCCTTTGCATCACTAAGTAAAATGGATTGAATCTTTTCTGGGGTAAAGGCAGCCTTATAGCTTCTTTTACAATATAGTGCACTACAAATATCCGCAACAGCAAGTACCTTATCCGCACTGGTTAAATCCTTTTTTGTGATACCTAAAGGATAACCAGATCCATCAAGCTTTTCATGGTGTCTTGCAGCAATTTCAACAATAACATAGGAAAAGCAGCCCTCGATGATTTCCTTCGTGTATTTTGCGTGGCTTTGCATAACAGCTAGTGCCTCACCCTCAAGCTTGCCCGGGTAGCACAAAATTTCAAGTGGCACTCGAATTTTACCGATATCATGAACCTTACCTGCAATTTCAATCGCTCTTGAAGTAGATTCTGTTAGCTTACAGCTAATCGCAAGGTCATATGCAATTTGCGCTGTAGTTACAGTATGTGCCATCGTTTCATGATTGTGGAATTCAAACATGAAGGATGTAGTATCTAAGAATTCACCTAGGGTATCCGTACCATAGTCAGCTAGGGAAATATATTTTGATGTTTCATAAACATATAATTCACTTTCGCTATTTAGCTTTTCTATAATATCTGAATGATCCTTTAATAGCTTAATAACCTTTTTTACCTGATCTGGATGGTATTTCTTTTTTCTTTTATCTTCCCTTAAAATCTCTTCAATTTCTTCTATGTCCTTACGTTCATAGATATATAAGCTTACCTGATCTAATAAAGTCATCAATAAGCCTATTTCATAGTCTGGATTACTAACATCCTCCATGTATTTTGCCTTATAGAATAAAAGAGGTCTTGCAGCCTCACCTAAAGGAGAGCACTGGTGTAAGAAGGCGTAGGATGATGCAGCAGCTAGTGCAGGGTCATTTGTAGGTACAGCACCATCCATATAGAATAATCCTATATCCTTTAACATACATAATAAGACATGCTGGTGAGATAATTCTGTATCTAGCTTATATTTTTCTAAATAACGCTTCATAAGGAATGCTGTACGCATTCCTGAATCCACATAGCTTTTATTAATTTCATTTAATACCTTTCTTAAGAATTTTAAGATAGTATTCGCATTATAATAATTCTCATTGTAATACTTACTTTCCATATCATCACCCACATGTCGCTTTTTTTATTATTATATATCATAAAATAGGCTTTTTCTATAGAAAAGAAAACCCTGTATATTAAATATACAGGCATTCTCCCTTTTGAATAATTCTACCATCTAACTTTAAGAATACAATCGCATCATTCAAAATCTTTTTTGTGTTATCCGTTAGTCTTGAAAAGCCTAAAAGCTTTAATAATGCTTTACATGCACCATCGATGGTAATACCTTGTGAATAGGATACAATTTCATATAATCCCTCCATTAATTCCTCTATTGGAATTTCATTCAGCATACGAGAGGAATGAATTCTTAATTTAGGATGATCCTTCACATGAAGCCAAATGGTATTACCAATAGTAATCGCATCCTTTGGCATTGCCTTTAAGGCTTCATTTTTAACCACATTGGTAATTCTTGTTTTACCTAGTGCCATTGCACATTTTCTTAAATAATATTCCTTATGAATAGGTTCTTCCTTCTTTAATAAATCCGTCATGGCATATTCTAAGCCTTTATTCATACAATTTCTCATTAAAACCTCATTTAAAGTTTCCTTATAGGATTCAAAATGAGATTCTAGGGTATCGCTAGATTCACTAATAAAGGATTCTAAAACCTCATCCTTTTTCTCTTCTTCCGCTTCATTTCTTAAATAATCTAATAGCTTATTTAATTCATTATCCATATCCTTATTAAAGCTTACAGAATAAATCTTATAATATTTCCAGCCAGACCTTTTTAGTAGATTCTCAATTAAGCGATAATCATCTCTTACATTATCATGGATAGATAATCCATCTAAAGTAATGGCACATAAGAAATTATCCTTCCCCTTTTCTTTAACAGCAAGAGGAATCTTAAATCTTGATGTTCCATAATTGGTATAGCAATCATAATTATTTTCTTCTAAGAATTCCTTTACCTTATGGATAATTCCATTATCTAAGTCACTATACTTCATGTTTCGATGAACATTTTCAGCAAAATCTAAATATTCCTTTAATAGCTTAACACCAATAGATTCTGTATTGTTATCCTTAATATCGATAGCCTTTATAGAAGATACAATGGTGATATTATATTTTGATCTCGTTATGGCAACATTTAATCTTCTTTCTCCACCTAAATTATTTAATGGACCAAAGCGCTGATAGAATTTATGCTCGCTATTATATCCATAACATATAGAGAATATAATTCGATCTCTTTCATCCCCCTGTACAGTTTCTAGGTTTTTAACAAAGAAAGGCTCAGATACCTCATCTGTAAAATATTTATTTAATTCAGGATATTTTGTTATTTTTTCCTCAACTAAATCAGAAATTAAATCTGCCTGTACCTTAGAGAAGGCAACAACGCCCAAGGATTTATCGCTATTTTTATAATGGTCTATAACCATATCCGCAATTAAATTGGCTTCCATTTCATTCGTTCTAGTTCTTTGATTATAGATTCCATCCTTCACATAGATAAAATCAATACCAAAGCCGCTCTTATCCTTTATTGCTTCTGGAATAGTTATAAGTGTAGAATCATAGAAATTCTTATTAGAGAAGGCAATAAGCTCCTCGCTTCTACTTCTATAATGCCATTTTAGGCTTAAAGTATTAAAATTGGATAGGGCCATATCTAAGATAGATTCATCAATAGAATCATAGGAATCCTCTAGATCCTCTGTTTGAGCATTAAAGAAATTCGAAGGTGGCATTTGCTTAGAATCTCCAATGATTATAGCTTGTTTCGCTCTATAGATTGCACCAAAGGCGTCTTCTGCAAAGATTTGTGATGCCTCATCGAAGATGACGCAATCAAATTCATTTTCTTCATTTAAATAGGTAGAAACAGATAAGGGTGACATTAAGAATACAGGCTTAATGGAAATGGCAAAATCAAAGATTTCATTTAATAATAAACGTATTGGTTTTTGTCTTCTTACCTTATTTGCTTCCTTAGCAAGTATTTTAAATTTAGAACCATCTAATAATATATCGTCTGGTCTTTTCATAGAATTAACAGAAATAATATAATCTCTATTTAAATTTAAAATGGTTTCATCTAAGCGAATAAATTCATTCACCTTATCCTTAAATAAATCCGATGTAAATCCATTTAGAATAGGATCTTCCTCTATGACATATAATACCTTATTTCTTAAATAGGTCTTTAGGAACACGGAATCTATTTTATCTAAGGATAATCCCTTATCTAAATAAGCATTTAAAAAGCCAAATAATTCCTTATCCTTTAATTCCTTAATGACATTTAATACTCTTATATAGGATGGAATCTTATCCTTTAGCTTATACATTTTGGTTAAATGATTTACTACAGTAGTTAAAGCATTTTTATAGAAATCTATAATTTCACTATCAAATCTTACCTGAAGTGCTCTTAAATTAATATCTCCATCCTGGTAATTCTTAAACGATAGCAGTTGATCTAATATAGCATTTTTATTATCCTCTTTAACTCGAATGGATGCATATGGGCTATATTCCTTTAGTTCCTTATAATATTCCTCCATTAAGGATGCATCTACACAAGGAATATATTTTATGATATTTTCTTTTAATAGCTTCTTTTTCGATAATCTATCCTTTAAATCAAGAATTTCCTCTAATTCACGAACTAAGACCTTATCAGAAGCCTTATCCTTTCTATAGGATAAGATTTTTCTTTTGGTTTCTCTATATTCCCTATTCAATACCTTAAATAGACCACGAAAGCTTCTTAGGCTTCTATATAATTCCTTTACATCAATATTAATAATATCCTTATTATAGAATGCCATAACATCCTGCTTCAAGGAAATATGTAGGTATTCTTCCATCAAAGGTAATACCTTATCGATATCCTCTTTAGATAAATTTAATATTTCCTTATGCTTCATCTGGTTATAAATAGGTATAAAATCAAATACTCTATATAAATCGAATAGAGATAGAATATCCTTATCGTTAATAGAAATATATTTATTTAAATTCTCTCTATAGGTATTTAATCGATTTAAATAGGAAATAGCTTCCTCAAATTCCTTATTCATTTCATAGGAAACATAGCTTGTATTTAAATCATTAAAGCCATAAAAGACTGTATTTCTATAATCATAACCAATATCTAGAATTGCATCCTTATATTCTCTTAAATACCTTTTGGTATTATTGATTAAGGAATAGCTTTTATTCTTTATATCCTCAAATTTATAATCAATAAAATCAGAATCTAAGCTTATATATAAGGAGAATAAATCAAATACCGTAAATTCCTCGTTATAGACCTTAGCCTTAATAGAATTCATATAGGCTTTAATTTCATCCTCTAGGGTATCATGAGCAAGAATGGTAGAATCTGCCAAGGTAGAAATATTATATTTTGGTAGGGTTGCCGTTTTATATAGATTATCGATGAAGGTCTTCTTATTTGCCTTAGAGGAATGTAATTCTATTGCAAAATCGGAAAGACCTGCCCTTTTTAAATTCTCATATACAACCTCTAAAGCCTGAAGCTTTTCTGAGACAAATAATACATGCCTATTATTACCAATTAGGGATGCAATAATATTTGTAATGGTTTGGCTCTTGCCAGACCCTGGTGGCCCCTGTAAGCAGAAGGATTTACCACTTACAGCCATAGAAATAGCCTTTTCCTGGCTAGAATCTAAATTGACTACAGGGTATATTTTTCCACCTAAGTCAACATCACCAAAGGAAGGATTACCTAATAGAGCTTGAATGTTTCTATTTTCTAATACCTTCTTCTCGTGATCCTTAATATCTCTATACATATTCATTTTTAAGAAGGAATAAATACCTAAAGACATTCCCTCAAGAAATACTACATCACTAGGTAGAACACCTTTGATTTCTTCCATATAATGTTCAAAATCAAAATCCTGATTGTAATAATTAGGAATATCGAAATGTCTTGTTGTATTAAAGAAATAATCTAGGGTTGGATTTAATATAATGTCATCATCGGAAGCAGATATTTTATATACTCCATGATGATTTTTTTCATATTCAACGGGAATTAAAAGTAGTGGTGCGATATAGGTGGTTTTATCCTCAATATAGCTTACAAAACCAAAGGTTAAATATAAGGAATTAATACCCTTTTCATCGATAGAATATTTATATTCCTTCATTAAATTCTTTAATGTTTTATTAAGCTTATAGCCTTTTTTATAGGCTAATAGCTCATTGGGCTTAATTGCTTCCTTACAGATATCATAAACCTTAAGCTCTGAATATTCTAAGATATTATCCTCCTCTTCTATAGCAAAGGTTTTATGATATCTTTCAAGCATAGGATCAACAATCATGAAGGAATATTCCTTACCATTTGTTAATCCTTCATAGATTTCCTTATAATTCTTATTTAATATAGATATGCTTTTAAATCCAGTTTCCTTATAATTTAATAATCGATTTCTTTTTCCTAAATCTAAAAGCTTATTTTCTAAATCCTCTAATCTCATAATATCTCCTAAAATAATGGTGCGAATATGGAAAATATATATCCAATAAATCTTTGATACCATTTCTTTTTATGCCAAAGATTATAATCAAATAATATAGATTCATCTAGGGTTTTCATAAAATCCTCTCTCATTTTTACAATTTCCTTATTTCTTATGATGAATGCACCGCATTCATAATGTAAAAATAAGCTTCTATAATCCATATTAATGGTTCCTGCAAAGGCATATTTATCATCTACAATAATATTTTTGGCGTGGTTAAAGCCCTTTTCAAATTCATAGATTTTACCACCAGCCTTATAGATATCTCTATAATTTAATCTACCCATGTAAAAGGCTGTTTTCTTATCTGGTATATGAGGCATTAATATTCTTACATCAACACCCTGTTCAACCTTTCTTTTTAATAAGGATATGACCTCATCATTAATTACAAAATAAGGTGTAGAAATATATACATATTTTTCCGCACTAGCAATTAAGGATAAAAACATATCAAATGCTGGAGTTTTTCTATTGGTTGGTCCATCCCATATAGGGAATACAAAGCCTTCACTTTTGATATCTGTTTCCAAAACCTTAGGGAAATCTAATATCTTAGTACCTCGAATTCTTCCCCA
The DNA here is from genome assembly GCF_034179385.1 of Anaeroplasma sp. Lineage (NCBI taxonomy): Bacteria > Bacillati > Mycoplasmatota > Mollicutes > Anaeroplasmatales > Anaeroplasmataceae > Anaeroplasma > Anaeroplasma sp. The sequence goes on along the minus strand of NZ_JAXFPY010000107.1, from coordinate 4,891 downwards.
GGTAGATAAAAACATCGCAGTATAGGAAACTGCAATATTCCCTCTTAACCTTACTGCAGTATCCCTCCAATAGCCAAAGCGTTCTAGCTTATGTACATATTCATCCGCTAAATTATCTCCACCCGTATAGCAAATATTTCCATCAATAATTGTTATTTTTCTGTGATCTCTATAATTCGATAATAGGGTGAAGGTAAAGGGCTCATAGGCCTCTACCATACAATTTGGTATTTGTCTTAATCTTTTGAATAGGGATTTATTTATTCTTCCCCTTGAGCCTAAGGCATCATAAATGATTTTTATTTCTATGCCTTCCCTACCCTTTTTTTCTAATACCTTATAAATATCTTCCATTAATACTCCATCATTAATAATGAAATATTCCATATAAATATAGCTTTTCGCATTTTCCATATCCTTAAGCATTTCCTTCGTTTTTAATTCTGCATCAGGAAAATAAGTAATATCTATATTTTGATATAACGCTAAGGGCTCTGCCTTTTTCGCTGATTGAATAATATTATATGCAGTTAAATCGATTTCCTTTAATTCCTTAAGCTCTATATCATCGAAATAGGGAGGAAATTTTATCATATGGTTCTTATAGGAATAGCTAGATCCCGCTTTAGTAATTGTATTTAAAAAGAATAAAACAGAAAAAGGTAAGGGCAATAATAAAATTAGGGTACACCAGGTAAGCTTATAGTTTGTTGGCATACTTCTTCTTGAAACAAAAATAGAGGCTACTATACCTAAAATATAGGATCCAACTAAAATGAAGCCGGAATAATTTGAGGATTGTACATCCTCATTAAAATAGAAATTAATAGAAAAATAAAAGATTACTACCTGGCCTATTAATAAAATAGCACCAAGAGAATATAATAATAGCCTTGACCATAGGGGCAAGGTAATTCTTTCACTTCTTCTTGCCATAAGTATCACCCAAACATAGTATACCATTTTCTATTTGTTTTTTTAAGTTTTTGAAAATAATGAAAGCCGATTTTAATAGAAAAACCGGCTTTCATTATAATTATTTATTATGAATTTTGTTAAACATATTCATTTCGTTTTTATGAATATTTTTTTGTTTTCGCACGAAAAGTAAAAGGATTCGTTTAATATTCACAATTCTTTGGTGTTCTTGGATATGGAATAGAATCACGAATGTTATCAATACCTGTTAGGTACATAATCAATCTTTCAAATCCCATACCGAATCCTGAGTGTACACATCCACCATATCTTCTTGTATCTAAATACCAATCCATGTTAGAAACATCAACATGTAATTCTTTAATTCTTTCAAGTAAAACATCAAGGTTTTCTTCTCTTTGAGATCCACCCATTAATTCTCCTGCCTTAGGTACAATTAAATCTACTGCAGCTACAGTCTTTCCATCTGGGTTAACCTTCATGTACCAAGCCTTAATATCCTTTGGCCAGTTCGTAACAAATACAGGACCGTTGAAGTGCTCTGTTAAAAATCTTTCATGCTCCTTCGCAATATCATCCTCGTAGGTTGGAATGAATTCCCACTTCTTGCCTGAATTTAATAATAAATCTACAACATCGTGATGAGAGATTCTTACGAATTTCGCATTTACGATATTTAATAGCTTTTCCTTTAAGCCTTTTTCTACAAATTGATCACAAAAATCAATTTCAGCAGGTGCATTTTCAAGTACATATTGGATAACATACTTTAGCATTTCTTCTTCAATATCCATTAATCCCTCTAAATCACAGAAGGCCATTTCAGGTTCAATCATCCAGAATTCGTTTGCGTGAGTCTGTGTGTTTGAGTTTTCTGTACGGAAGGTAGGACCGAAGGTATAGATATCACTAAATGCCATAGCGAATGTTTCACCCTGAAGCTGTCCAGAACCTGTAATCCAAGCCTGCTTACCGAATAAATCCTTAGAGAAATCTATCTTACCTTCCTCTGTATATGGTAAATTGTTGACATCTAATGTTGTTATTTTAAACATTTGGTCAGAGCCTTCACAATCCGCACAGGTAATGAGTGGTGTATGTACATAAACATAGCCATTCTTTTGGAAATAGGAATGAATTCCCATTGCGGCAACACTTCTAATTCTAAATACAGAATTGAATAGGTTTGTTCTAGGTCTTAGGTGAGCAACCTCTCTTAAGAATTCCTTCGTATGTCTTTTTGGCTGAATAGGATAGTCCTCAGGACAATCTCCAAGCATAACAATCTTTGTTGCGTGAACCTCAAGTGGCTGCTTCATATTTGGAGTTAATACAACCCTACCAAAAACCTCAACACTAGTTCCTACTCTAAATTTAGAGATTTCAGCAAAGTTTTCTAAATCCTGGTCATATACAACCTGTAGGTTTGTAACGATAGAACCATCATTAATATTTAAGAAGCCAAACTGTGCTTGTGCACGGTTTGTTCTAACCCAAGCACAAATGTGAACATCCTTTTCTACTTTTTCTTCTAATAATACTTTAATCTTATCTCTTTTCATTTTATATTCTCCTTTCAAAAATAAAAAAATCCTTAAAGCTTACGCTCTAAGGACGAATGACCGTGGTACCACCTTAGTTCAGTATAAAAAATACCGCACTTGAAATCCTTAACGCAGAATTACGGATGGGTCTACTTAATTCTTCCATCACTCTAAGGTGTTGTCCATATTGCTATCTTATCTACTTTCACCAAGTGTAGACTCTCTTATGAAGAATTACAATACTTTCTCCTTATCTTTGAGATAATATACTAAAATTATATATCAATTTTTAAATAAATCAATGATTTCTTTTTTCATTAAATTGAAAGAATATCTTAAAAACATTATAATATTCTTAAGGAGGAGAATATTATGTGTATTTTTTGTAAAATAATAAGTGGAGATATTCCATCGAAAAAGGTTTATGAGGATGAGGATGTTTTAGCAATATTAGATATTTCTCAAGCAACATTAGGTCATACTTTAGTATTACCTAAAAAGCATTACGATAATTTATTAACTATCGATAATGGTGTATATTTAAAGGTAATGGAAAAAGCTAAAATGCTTGCAGAAAAAATAGTACCTAATCTAGGCGCTAAAGGCGCAAATATTTTGAATAACTGCAACGAGGTTGCAGGACAAAGTGTAATGCATTTCCATGTTCATATCCTACCAAGATATGATAAGGAAGAATTAAAAATAGAATTTAAAGATCATTCTAAGGATTATAATTTAGATGATATTCTAAACAAAATAAAGCAGTAAAAGGAGGCAATTTTGCCTCCTTTTATAAATTCTATTATGCCTATCTATTTAAGGATAAATCATATGCATAAAATGCAAATACTATATTGTCCTGAACACTTGCATATAAAGTAGAATTATATTCATTTAATGCAACATAGCTATATAAATTATCTTGTGTTCTTTTGGTAATAACATAATCTAAATTAATCTTTGGACTATACCAAACGAAAGATTCAACATAAGTATTATAGCTACTTAAATCTACATTTGTTATATATCCTAAAGCATCTCTTTCAATTAATGACTCATCAATTTTTACAATGCTTGCAGGAATATATTCACTTTTAACATAAGGTCCTACAACAGGAGTCCCTTTTGATTCTTCACCTTCCATATTAAATGTGTCATTTATATAAATTATTTCCTTTTCAACAAAAGTAAACTCATATTTATCTCCTACTGCATAAACATCATTGCTTGTTAAATCGGATGTTTTTTTCATATAATCTAAAGAATCCGTGTTATTTCCGACTCTAACAACTGTATCATCTACATTCTTTAGCATAAGGAATTGATCTGAAATATCTAAATAGCTATAGGTATCACCAAATATCATATCGTAATAAATCGATGTTTTATCATAATTAACCTGATTTAAAGTATTTGTACTATCATTCAAATTATTCGCTTCATTTAAAGAACAAGAAATTAAAGATATAAAAGATATACTAATTGCTGCACTTAATAATAATTTTTTCATCTTATCCTCCTCTTAAATTTTTATCGTTCCTTCTATTTATAGAATACAACTGTTTTTATTTTTTTCAACAACAAAACTTAGAAAAAAATCCTTTTTGCACAAAAAAAGAAGATGTTTTTTTCCATCCTCTTTTCTTAATTCTTATAGTTTTTCTACTTCATCTAGATATAATTTGTAATGAGTATCACTACTCATTCTTAAATCTCCTCTAGGGGAGACTGCAACACTACCAACCTTTATACCATCAGGTACACAATTTCTTTTGAATTGTTGGGTGAAGAATCTCTTTACAAATAGAATTAAAGTTGCCTTTATTTCTTCTTTTGTAAATTCATCCTTAAATGTATTTAAGGCTAGGAAATAAATCTTTTTCATTGGTGCACCATATCTTAGGAAATGATATAGGAAGAAATCATTTAAAATATATGGTCCAACATTCTTTTCAGTTTCTTGCTTAATATTACCATTTTCATCTAGTGGTAATAATTCTGGAGAAATAGGAGTTGCTAATATATCCTCTAGAGTCTTTTTAATAATACCCTCTTCAGAATCCTTAATATGTCTTATTAATGTAGTTACTAAGGTTTTTGGAATAGAACAATTAATTCCATAATTGGACATATGATCTCCATTATAAGTAGCCCATCCTAAGGCAAGCTCTGATAAATCACCTGTACCTACAACGATTCCACCCTCTTGGTTTGCAACATCAAATAGGATTTGTGTTCTTTCCCTTGCTTGCGTATTTTCATAAGTAATATCAAATACACCATCCTTATGATGAATATCCTTAAAATGCTGAATACATGCATCCTTTATGGATATTTCTCTAAAATCTGCACCATAGGATTGAATCAAAGTCTTAGAATTATTATAGGTTCTACCACTCGTGCCAAAG
>NZ_JAXFPY010000105.1:0-12527 GCF_034179385.1 Anaeroplasma sp. | reverse complement strand
CAACTAAATCCTCTTTTAATGCAGGAACCTGAATAGAATTTGTTGCAATGAAGATATTTTCCTTAGGTACTAAGGGTATTATTCTTTCATATGCTAAACGAATTAAGGATTTATCTGAAAAAATTTTTAGTAATTGCTTTGGCTTTTCTCTTGTGGATAGTGGCCAAAATCTTTCGCCAGATCCACCTGCCATAATTAAGAATGTTAACATATTATTCCTCCTCTAGGGAATTAAATAACTGAATTGTATTCTCCTTAAATTTTTCATAGGTGAAATGCTCTATGCTTCTTTCCTTTGCAGCTGCACCAAGCTTTTCTCTTAAAGCCTTATCACTGGCAAGCTTCTTTATTGCATCTGCATAAGACTTAACATTACCATTTTCACACTCTAAGCCAGTTTCATTATGAATAGAAACCCAGTTTACACCACTACAAGGTATTGTAAATGTGACTGCAGGCTTACCATAGTACATTGCCTCAGCAAGTCCAATACCAAAGGCCTCGTTTCTTGTGATGGACGGGAAGCAGAAAATATCTGAAGCAAGAAAATAATTCTTTAAATCATCATCAGATATCTTACCTAAGAATTCAACCTTAGAATCTCCCTTTGCTTCATTCTCTAATTCTTCAGTTAAAGGGCCCTTACCTCCAATTAAAACCTTATAGGAATCATCTAATAATTTAGCTGCTTGAATTAAATAGGTTAGTCCCTTATACGGAACATGTCTACCAAAAGCAAATAAAATTGTTTTGCCTTCATATTTCTTTTTCAATTTCAAAGATGCTGCTATATTAGAATCATTATATGCTATCCTATCTATATTGAAGCAGCAAGGTATAACTACACATTTCTCTTTATTTGAAGATAAATATGGACTACCTTCCACATAATTTGGTGAAGTAGCTACTATTTTATCTGCATATTTAAGAAGCTTTTTATTTTGTCCTTCAAAAAATATTTTCAAGAATTTTTGTTTAACTATATCTAAATGCCACCATAAAATTAGCTTAAATGTTTTCTTTTTTAAATACTTTGTAAGAATAGAACCTACAAATGGATTTGGATAATGGAATACAACATAATCAGGCTTAAATTCATTTAAAACCTTTTTAAATAGCTTCTTATAATCCATACTTAAGGATTGAGATGCTACCTTAGCAAAGCATGAAGCTCTCACTATCTCTACTCCATCTACCTCATCTACGCTATCTCCTTTTTCGTGGTTGAAGCAAATGACCTTTTGTTCATATTTATCCTTTAAAGCATTAACACAATCTCTTGCGACCTGCTCAACTCCACCTATAAAAGGAAAATAGTATTTTGATATATGTAATACCTTTTCCATAACAACCTCACCTTGCTATTCTCCCGAACGATCAAATAAGACCATCCAAGCTCCTTTAAATATTATTTTTAAATCTAACCATATATTTCTCTTTTGAATGTATTTTAAATCAAGCTCAACCCACTCATCAAAGGATAATTGATTTCGATTATGCTCAATTTGCCATAAGCATAATAAACCACCCTTTACATCAAGTCTATGTAATTGATATTCTGTATATTTCTTAACCTCATCAGGTAGTGGACTTCTAGGTCCTACTATAGAAATTCTACCTACAAAGATATCCCAAATCTGAGGTAATTCATCAATAGATGTCTTTCTTAGGAATTTACCGAATTTTGTGATTCTTGGATCATTTTTCATCTTAAACGCTGGACCATCTGCCTCATTCATTCCTTTAGCAATCAAATCCGCCTTCATCGCCTCAGCATTCGGACACATAGATCTTATCTTATGAAATTTAATTAATTTACCATTTTTACCAACTCTTATAGAGGTATATATTGGATTATGGAAATCCTCAAACCATTTTATGATGACCATAATTAAAATAAACCATCCAAATAATAGTAAGAACATACCTGATGCAAATATATCGAATGCTCTTTTAATAAACGAATAAAATGGTTTTTTCTTGTAAACAAATTCTTTATTTTCTAATTCTTCATTTTCTTTCATAATAAAAAGCCCCTCCATCTAGTAATTTTAAATGCATAGTAAAAAATATTTCTAAGGAATAGAAATACTACTAGATTCTCATTACCTGATGAAAAGAGCCTAAAAAGGAATTTATAATGAAATTTTTTATATAGCTATAAAAAGCATTGCTTATTCTTTCAAATAATATCAATGCTTTTTTAAAGATACCCTTAATAACAAACGCAAAATGAATTGCATGGAATACAATTCGAATAATGAAGGAGAATGCCATAGTATAGAAGAATACATAGATTCCTGCAGAATACATAATTTGCATGAAATGTACATTAATTAAGAATGCATGTACAAACAAATGGAATACATCAGTAAATAATGTAATAATAGAAACTAAGATACTTCTTACATTTTCGTTATTTGTGCTATAGCGATTAATAACGAAGGATAATCCAATTAAAAGAATTGTAGATACGAAAACAAGCACAACGCTTCTAGCCTTTGCACTATAGATTGCAGAAATGGTAAAAATACCAAGTAGAGGTATGATGTAATAGATATTATTATGAATAAAATTGATCATAAACTGAAGCATATTCCCTACTCCTTTCTGCAGTACTATTTATAAATAAATAGACTTAATTTGAGTAAAGTATACCATAAAGATATGTAAATAGCAACAAAGTGAAAAAAATCAAGGGTCTATGAAAACATTTTTAAAGACAATTTTGTATAAATAACCTATATTTTATTCCCATATGGTTATAAACCATCTACTTAATGCCAATAATTACCTTCTTTCGAAGGAGCAGTTTCACTATATAGATATATATACCTATTGGTTCCCCATCCTCCTATACCTAAATACACATTTATAATTTCGAATTCCTTCAGAATCATTAAAATTTTTTTAGAAATACTATTGAAAGAATTGTAGTTATTAAAGCTATAGCACTTGCAATTACAATTATCATTTCTAACTTTTTATTCATAAATCCCTATCTAATCCTTTACAAAAGAATTATGTGATGAATAATATATAGGTCAATACATTGTTTCGTATGGGCAAAAAGAGAAAAGAAGCCAAAGTTCTGGCTTCTTCTTCCTTTTTATATTCACCATTCATATACATTTTATCGATAGAATTAATCTTTTCTAGTAATTTTGTAATCTTTGCTTGGAATAATTCTAAATAGGCATTATCTAGATCCTCTTCTTGATATAAATATTCTCTTGAAACATCTATCGTATATATTTTATCTGTAAATAATGAGCCAAGCTCATTGGAATAAAATATATTATCTAGTGGAGTTTCTGTTTGGAAAATAGATACTCCAGTATAATAATCTGGATTATATTTGATACCTAACAGTTCAAAGATTGTAGGTACTATAATATATGGAGATGTAAAATCATTATAATAGGCATAATCCATAATGGATATGGAATTATGCTCCTTATATTTTTTTGTTAAAGTAGGATTTGATATAAAGAGCATCGTTTCAAATTGCTTAGGGTATTTTTCATCCTCGCAATTATAAACATATTCCTTAAGCGGTCTATCAATTCCAACAGAATAATAGGTTTCATGATCCCCATATAAGATAAGTAAGGTATTATCATATTGATTGGTATCCTTTAGATGCTTGATTAGCTTACCTAAGGCAAAATCAAAATCCATAGTCTCACACATAACCATTTCAATTTGGGCTTGTACCTCTATTGGATCATCAAGGCATGGGTTTTCCCATAGTCCATTATCCCTTGCTTGATGTAATTTATCTACATAGCCAAGCTCTATAAATTTATTCCAATTATCCATACCTGTATATGGGCCATGCATGGATAGTGTAGTCCAATAAGAATAATAAGGAGAGGAATTCGCTGGTGCAATTCTATCCATTATATCATCTATGGTTTCACTATCTAGTGGATAGTTACCATCGTAGTTGTTGTACCACTGTCTTTCTTCATTAATATCTAAAGAGAAATAGATATTATCAAAGCCTAGGGTTTGCATTTCCTTATCTCTATTGTAGAATTCTCCATAATTGTTATGAAAATAATTCGATGTATAGCCCTTCTCTTTAATTAACTGTGGTATCGAATATGGTAATTCACCCTCATAATATTGAATATTTTGTAGGTTTGCACCATTAATTCCAATGAATTCAGATACATTCGTTTTATTCTTAGAATAATTATTTGTAAAATAAATACCTTCCTTTTGTAGATTCCATAAATTTGGAGTTAATTCCTCATTCAGTAGATATTTACTTCCAGATTCTATCATAATTTCAATGACATTATAGCCATCAAGTAATCCATAATAATCATCCGTAATTGGAGTAATATTCATTGTATCTTCACCCTCATTTGGGATATCTTCAATTTGTGTCGTTATAACACTACTTTGGGCGGTTGCTAAAGAATAGCTAATAATACCATATTTTTTCATAGAGGTCTTTTTAAGGTAATTCGATAAATAATTAATTATTTGATATCCACTCATATTTTTTAATAATGGATTATTTGCATATTCTTGATACACGACATTTTCCGATATTGCCTGTGTCGATATGGCTGTAATCGATAGTGCTAAGAAGAGTAATACGCCCTTAGGTAAATATCTTATTGAACTTACTTCTTCATTCCCCTTAAATAAGAATTTATAAATAAAACATATACCTAATACATATAATCCACTAAAGCCAAAGAAGACCGTTAGGGCAAGCCAATTGATGTAGTCCCAGTCGAAGATGCTTACAGCCTCTCCTGCTTGCTTAAGGTAAGCAAATGTGAAGATATCTCTAGATGCATAATCTAAGGTTACATTTACGGCAAATAATAATAAGATAAGACTCAATATAGTTGCACTATAGCTAATAGCTATCTTATTATTTTTAAATAACAGCATAGGGGAAAGTAACAATACATAAATACCTATTTCTAGAAAGAAGAAATTCGCATATGGAGTTTGAAATATAATTAAAAACACAGTCATTTCTGCTAGTATTAATAACGAAAATGTAAGTACAAATATCGATAATTTTCGCTTAAAAAATAATGGCATTGTATCATTTCCTCTCTCATATTTTTAACATTTAAACAAAATCCATTTGCAAGTATAACACATTTAAAGACAAAAAGAAAATACCGAAAACGTTATTCGGTATAATTTCAGGTATTTTTAGGTCTTTGGATACCTAATTAAGTAAATTAAAACAATGACTAATCGTGTATAGAACCCAGAAAAATCGATGAATACATCATTTACTTGGGCTCCTTACCACAAGTCACTCCTTGAAGCCAAAATTCACTAATGAAGGCATATAGGAATGCAACAGACAAAGATAAATAAAAGAATAAAGCTTATTTCTCATTTTTATCCTTTATTTCTTCTAAGGTATTCATAAAATTTGTCATATATTCAGGAATTTCTGAATCAAATTCCATCCACTCACCATAAGTTGGGTGAATAAAGCCTATGGTTTTTGCGTGTAGGAATTGACCTTGATTTCCAATGACTTTGCGTCTACCGTAGGTTTGATCTCCAACTAAAGGATGTCCAATGTATTCTAGGTGAACCCTAATTTGGTGGGTTCTTCCGGTTTCAAGTTGACACTCAATTAGAGTATAACCCTTAAATCTTCTTAGGACAGTAAAATTCGTAATGGCTTCCTTACCGTTTTTGTCGACAGCCATTTTCTTTCTATCTTCCTTGCTTCTAGCGATGGGTGCATTAATTCTTCCCTTCTTTTCAGAGAATTCACCATAAACTAGGGCAACATATTTTCTTTTACAGGAATGATTTTTTAGTTGCTCTGTTAAGGCAAGGCTTGCCTTATCGTTTTTTGCAATCATTAATAGTCCTGTGGTATCCTTATCAATTCTATGAACGATACCAGGTCTTATAACTCCATTAATTTCAGATAAATCATCTAGTTCATATAATAAGCCATTCACTAGGGTTTGCTCATAATTTCCTGCACCAGGGTGCACAACCATTCCCTTTGGCTTATTGACTATTGCAACATCAGAATCCTCATATACGATATCCAAATTTAAGTTTTCCGCCTTTACCTCAAGTGGTTTAGGCTCAATATCTAAAATGGTTAAAACATCCCCTATTTGTGCCTTTTGGCTAGGCTTAAATGGCTTACCATTACATAGAATCTTTTCTTCTTCAATCATTTTTAAGATATAGGTTCTTGTTTTATCAGGAATTAATTCGGTTAATACCTTGTCTAGTCTTAAATTTTCATGATTCTTTTCTTTTACTATAATATCCATATTTTCTTGCTCTCTTATCGTATAAGAATAAATAATCAATAATAAGCATGATTAAACCAAACACAAGTAATACATCCGCAACATTAAATGTGTTTTCTCCACTACCAAATAAGCCTAAGAACCAATTCCATGGTCCAAAGGAAATCATGTCGACAACACCATCTCTAAGTCCTACTAGGGTTAATGCTCTATCAATTAAATTTCCAACGCAGCCGGCAAATGCCATGGTCACACCAATGGCATTAAATTTACCATGCTTCCAGTCATTTTTCATGGCTATATAGCCAAGAATAATGGTTGCAACACCACTAATAACAACTAAAATCCAAGCAAAATTTTCACCAAGGCCAAAGGCTGCACCCTTATTATAGACCAATTGGAATTTTACAAATGAGCCAATCTCAATTGGATTTTTTGGGTCAATCATGGTCATAGTAAAATATTTACTTACTTGATCACCTATTACCAATATCAAAAATAAAATTGCAGTAATCCACATAAATAGATTCCTCCCATTTAAAATAATTTAAATACTAGCTTTGTTAATATAAAGAATACAATTAAAACAACGAAGGTTACAATTAAAACATCAACACTCCAAATATGATATAATCCCTCTACTTTCTTTTTAGTAGTTAAATGTAGATAGATAAAATCTGCTAAGAATGTAAATAAAATAACCATTAGAGCAATTAAAAATGCTAGGGTAATCTGATAATTTGTAAACATCATCAAATTCGCAAATATAGCTATAGGACCAGCTACAATTGCAAGGCTTGATCCTACACCGATTGAAAGTGCAATAATCTTTTCTTTTTTAGATATATTTAATTTATCTATTTCATCTTGGACATTGAAATAGGTTTTATTCTTCACTTCCGAAGTCATTTTTATAGCCCTCCTTTAAATAATTTAAGGCATCATAGAATGTTTCAATTTCAATAAGCTTCATATTCTTATTTGGAAGCTTTGCATAAGCTTCCCTTGCTTCTTCTATATTTCCTTTTGAGCAAAAGAATATATCCATTTTATCGTCAAATGCGGTAGGTATTTTTTCTTTGATACCACCAATCATGCCAACCTTACCATCAGGAGATATCGTACCTGTACCTGCAATTCTTAAGCCGTGGGTTAAATCCTCTTTTACCAATTGGTTATAAATGGATAAGGTTTGAAGTAATCCACCCGATGGTCCACCAATTAAATTGGAGGATACATCGTAGGTTGGATTTGATTTTATAGGATTACATTCATAAATGCCATAGGCACTAAAGGTATTTACATTTTTTATATAAGGAATATTCATCATAGTTCCATTTCTATTTATGATGAAATAATCCTCATCTACTCTTTCATAATTTGTAAGAACTTCCTTATATAGATTTACATCATCATCTACCATTATAGTAGAACCATAAGTCTTTGAATAAATGCCTTTAATTAAATCTCCAATGCGGAAGCTTGAATTTAATCCATAATAGGTAATTTGATATCCAATAAATTCATAATCTAATTTTATGGATGGATCTTCTTTAGATGCCTCACTATAGGCTAATACTAACGCATTCCCTATACTAGAATTATATTGGATCTTTCCTGCATGATAGTTTTCCATTCCAGAAATATGTGTGGATGCATCGCTCATTAGATAGGTCTCAGCGGTATCGGAATGCTCTGCAATGAAATTTTGAAATAGGGTAGCCTTTTCCACATTATATACATAAATGGTTGAAAATGAGCCCTTTTGTTCATTTTCTGTATGTATATTGATAACGGATGTAAATAAGGTGGTATCTCCCTTTAATATAATGGCACGATTTGTTGGAATCACACATAGAAAAAAGAATACCAAGGATGGAATGATAAATAGAAATAAAGCCCAAAATTTTTTAAAATAAAATTTTAGGATATCCATTATTTAACAAATACCTCTATTTCTCTCATAGTTTCATACTGGATACCTGCGGAATCTAGCATCTTTTTAGATGCTAAATTCATTGGTGTACCGTCATATTTATCACTCATATAAATAATTTTTTTAATCCCAGATTGAATGATGAGCTTTGCACATTCATTACAAGGGAATAGGGAAACATAAAGTGTTGCACCCTTTAGGTTTGCGTTTGAATTTAGGATTGCATTAGCCTCAGCATGTACTACATAAGGGTATTTGGTATTTAATGGGTCTAAATCTGCCTTCCCCCAAGGGAATATATTATCGCTACAGCCTCTTGGGAAGCCATTGTAGCCAATACCAATAATTTTTTTATCATCATTTACCAAGCAAGCACCTACTTGTGTGTTTGGATCCTTACTTCTTTTTGCAGAAAGTAAGGCAACTCCCATGAAATATTCATCCCAGCTAATATAATTCATATCATTTTCTCCTTTTTTTATGGGTTAAGTCGATCAGGTCCACGGAAGATGAACATCGCATCCTTGATACCTTCGTTAAACATAATCATTGTGATACGGTCAACACCAATACCAAATCCTCCATGAGGAGGGCAACCGTATTTAAAGAAATCTAGATAGAAGGCAACATCATCATGTAATCCCTTCTCCTCTGCTTGAGCCTTTAAGATTTCATATCTATGCTCACGCTGTGCTCCAGTTGTGATTTCACAGCCCTTCCAAATTAAATCATATCCACAAGGTACACCCTTCTCATCTCTCATATGATAGAATGCTCTACATTCCTTACTGTAGCCTGTAATAAATAGGAATTCATGATTAAACTTATCCATAGAAAGCTTCTGAACTAATCTTTCACCTTCTGTAGTTAAATCAGACTTTTCCTCCTCAGGAACCTTATAGCCATAACGAGCCTCAAGCTCATCATATACATCATGTAAATCCATTACAGGGAATGGAAGTGTAGGTACTACAATATCAATACCAAATACCTTCTTTACCTCTTCACCATATTTATCATGAACACCCTTTAGTGCATAGGCAAGCATTTCCTCTTCCATATGCATTACATCATGATAAGACTCAATATAGGAGAATTCAAGGTCAAAGCCTGTGAATTCTGTTGCATGCTTACGTGATGCAAACTTTTCTGCTCTAAATACTGGACCACACTCGAAAATTCTTTCAAAGCCAGATGCCATAGCCATCTGCTTATAGAATTGTGGAGATTGTGCTAAGTATGCATTTCTATCGAAGTATTCTACCTTGAATACACCAGCACCAGATTCAGATTCTGCACCAATTAGCTTTGGAGAATGGATTTCAATGAAATCTCTTTCTACTAAGAATTCTCTACACTTAGCTACAAAATAGGATTGACACTTAAACATAAGTGTATTCTTATCTGTACGTAAATCGATCCATCTATAATCCAATCTTAAATCGATATTGGTTTCCTGTCCCTTAGGGGCAACAATTGGAGATGGCTCTGCAATACTATCAATAGAAATAGTATCTGGATACATTTCCATACCATTTAGCTTTACATATTCGGATGATAAAATCTTACCCTCAGCCTCAATTACAGTATCTACTGTAATCTTAGATAGAGTCTCCTCCATTTCTGGATGGTTTGCTTTTTCAATTGTAAGCTGAAGCTTACCAGATACATCTCTTAAAACAATAAAACACATGGCTTTTTTGTTTCTAATGGACTCAACAAAGCCTGCAACATGATTAACCTCACCAAGCTTTATGTCCTTTAGCATAACTCTTTTCATTTTAAAATTCCTTCTTTCTAATTCTTTATAGGGCAGGTGTTACAAGCACTTGCCTTATTTAGCTTTGATAAAATATAATTATAAACCTCAAGTAACGAGATGGTTTCTTGATTATCTGTTTCATTATCCTTAATATTGCATTTCATTTCTTCTAGCTCATTTTCACCAAAAATGATAGTAAATCTTGCATTATTCTTATCCGCCTTTTTAAACTGGCTCTTAAGGGAGCCATTTAAGTAATCCATCTCACAGGAAAGTCCACCAATTCTACAAGCATTCATAATCTTTAAAGCTTCCTTTTCTGCTTTTTCACCTAAGGCAATAAAATAAGCATGGATGGAATCATCCTTTGCTAATTTCTTTCCCGCAAAATTAGTTGCAAGAAGTAATCTTTCCATACCGAAGGCCATACCAACACCTGGGGTTTGTGGTCCACCTAGATCAGAAATTAATTTGTTGTATCTTCCACCAGCACCAATAACATTTTGAGCACCAAATTCAGGAACATTTACCTCAAGCTCAAATACTGTATGGCAATAATAATCAAGGCCTCTTACTAGGTTATCATCGATAACATATTTTAAATCCATTGAATCCAAAGAATCTAAGACCTTCTTAAATCTATCCTTAGATTCCTGATTTAAATAGTCATTGATTTTTGGAGCTGCCTTAAAGAATTCTTGATTCCTATCGACTTTACAATCCAAAATTCTAAGTGGATTTTTAACAAGACGGTTCTTACAATCCTCACATAGACAATCCTGGTATTTAGAAAAATAATTTACTAATACCTCTTTATATTTGCTTCTAGATTCCTCATCACCTAAGGAATTAATCTTTACAGTAACATCTTTTAATCCTAAAGCTCGAATTAAGGATGCACCAAGTGCAATGACCTCAGCGTCAATATATGCTGAATCACTACCTAAGGCTTCAACACCAAATTGAGAGAATTGTCTATTTCTTCCCTTTTGTGGTCTTTCATATCGGAACATAGGTCCCATATAGAATAATTTCGATACAGGATTATCTACATAAAGCTTATTTTCTACAAACGCTCTTGCAACACCTGCAGTGCCTTCAGGTCTTAAGGTAATTCCTCTATCGGATCTATCCTTAAAGTCATAGGTCTCCTTTGTCACCATATCCGATGTATCATTTTGATCTCTATGGAAGACATCACTAGATTCAAAAATAGGTGTACGTATTTCTTTATAGTTATAAAGCTTACATATCTTCCGGATTACTTCTTCAAGCTTTTGCCATTCCTTAGATTCTAAAGGTAATACATCATAGGTCCCCTTTGGCTTTGTAATCATAATAATCACTCCTCATTCTTATATTTTGAATAATATTTTACAATGTGTAAAAGATTACTACTATCCTCTCCTACACTCTCGTATTCATATTTGAACCCTAAGGATTCAATTAAATGAATACTTCTTAAATTGTCAACGATACTTCCTAAATAAACCTTATCGAAGCCTAAGCTAAAGGCTAAATCTACCATATAGGTTAATGCTTTATGCATAATACCTAATCCCCAATATTTTCTACTTAAGAAATAACCAATTTCAATGGAATTCTGTTTTTGGTTTTCTGAGTGAAAATCTATCATTCCAATCATATGGTTGTCCATAAGTATTGCGTATCCCTTAGGAAGCATATCTTCTTTTGGTCTTTGATTAAAGATTTCTTTAATCGTATATAAAGCCTCACAGGGCTTTATAAATGGTCCCCAATTTAAGTATTTGCAAACCTCATTATCAGAACCAATAGAATAGAAATCTAAGTAATCTGCTTCTTCAATTTCTCTTAAGAAAATATTTCCTAATCGTTTAGGCTTTAGATATGTTATCATATTGACCTCAAAAATAAAAGTCCTTATCCCATATGAAAACAGGAATAAGGACGATCTTGTCGTGGTGCCACCTTACTTCAGCTTACGCTCTCTTTACCGTTAACGCCTGGTACGTCTTTTGTTAAAAGATCTCAGAAGTGCCCAATAGAATTTTCATACAGATACTTACACCATCTTATCCTCGCTATGGAATGATTCCTTCTACCCTGCTTCATCAACAATTTTTTATACTTTTTTATTTTATCATTTTCTAAGATAAAATACAAGAAAGAAAATAAGACTTTATCTATAGATAAAGAATATATAAATTTAAATAAAGGAGCAACCATGCTCCTTTATTCAATATACTTTTCTACCTCATCAAGACTTAAATTAAGTAATCTTGCTATTTCTACCTTTTCATTCCATTTTGAAATAGTTTTTTTATAGTAATGCATTCACCTTGGGCAATACCCTCATCCTTGGCTGCCTCAAGTCTTATACACTCTTCATATTCCTGCTTTTATCTTGCATCTCTTAATCTTCTAGCCTCAGGGTCTTATCATAATCGCTTAACATTTCTGCCGCTTCCCTTATGATTAAAGAATTATCCTCTAAATATTTTCCAATATCCTTTGTAGATAATAATTTTAACGCTCTATCTAATTCCATTTTACTATCTTCAGGAATTTTTTTAAG